>JBFHON010000294.1:0-3614 GCA_041593295.1 Oceanococcaceae bacterium
AGCGGGCTGGCTTGAGGTCAGCGGGAAACTCGTATAAATTTGGAATATTAATATTCCCCTAATATATGAGGGCTGCATGCTGTTCCGCCAACTTTTCGAACCGAATTCTTCGACTTACACCTATGTGCTGGCGTCCGGCCCGGGGCGTGAGGCGCTGATCATCGACCCGGTCAAGGAACAGACACCGGCCTACCTGCAGCTGATTCGCGAACTTGACCTGAAGCTGGTGCGGGCGATTGACACGCACACGCACGCGGACCACGTCACGGCGCTGGGTGAACTGCGCCGAGAGACCGGCTGCGTGACCGTCATGGGCGAGTTCACCAAGGCGGAGTGCGTGTCCACCCAGGTGCGCGATAACGAAATCATCGACGTGGACGGCATCACGCTGCGTGCGATCTATACCCCGGGTCATACGGACGAGTCCTTCAGTTTCATCCTCGGTAGCAACAAGGCCGTGTTCACCGGCGATGTGCTGCTGATCCGGGGCAGCGGGCGGACGGATTTCCAGGGCGGCGATGCCGGCAAGTCCTACGATTCCATTACCGAGCGTCTGTTCACCCTGCCGGACACCACGCTGGTCTACCCCGGCCATGACTACAAGGGCTGGACGGCCTCGTCGATCGCCGAAGAGAAGCGGCACAACCCGCGGCTTGCCGGGAAGAGCCGGGAGGAGTACATCGAGATCATGGACAACCTGAACCTCCCGAACCCGAAACTGATGGACATTGCAGTGCCGGCCAATCTCGCCTGCGGAGCGGACTGAGCCGATGCCGACCCTGCCGCTGCTGGCGTCACTGCGTGCGCCGGATGCGGGTAGCCGTCGCGAGGACCTGATTGCCGGTCTGGTAACGGCGATTCTGCTGGTGCCCCAGGCGATGGCCTATGCCCAGCTTGCGGGGCTGCCGCCGCATGCCGGGCTGATTGCCAGCATCGTGCCGCCTGTCATTTATGCCCTGTTCGGTTCCAGCCGGACGCTGGCCGTCGGGCCGGTAGCGGTTGCCGCGCTGATGGTCGCGCACGCCTTGCAGGATTTTGCCGGCGATGACCTGTCGCAGTGGTCGGCCGGGGCGATGATTCTGGCCGCCGAAAGCGGCTTGCTGCTTTTGATCATGCGCGGCTTGCGGCTGGGTGCGCTGGTGCACTTTGTCAGCCACCCGGTGCTGTACGGCTTTACCAGTGGCGCGGCGATCCTGATCATCGTCAGCCAGGTGAAATACCTGACCGGACTGGATCTGCCGCGGGGCAGTCCGTGGGAAACCCTGGGGCCGCTGGCCGCCAGCTGGCAGGAGATCAGCGTGGTCACGCTGCTGTTTTCGCTGCTGTCGATCGGATTCCTGCTATTTGCCCGGTCGCCGTTGGTGCGGCTGCTGCAGGGCCTGGGCATGAGCGCCGGAGGGGCCGCGATGGTGTCGCGGGCGGCACCGCTGGCGGTGGTGCTGGTGTCCATTCTGGCGGTGGGCCTGCTGGCGGAGCCGGCCCGCGCCGAGCTGCAGGTGGTCGGCAGCATCGCCAGCGGCATTCCGATGCCCAACTTTGCCGGTCTGTTCGGCCCGGGCTGGATCGAGCTGGCACCTTCGGCCATCCTGGTAGCGCTGGTTGGCTACGTGGAGAGCATCGCGGTGGCGCGGGTACTGGCCGCCCGCAGGCGGCAGAAGATTGATGCGGACCAGGAGCTGACCGCACTGGGGCTGGCCAATGTCGGCGCGGCGCTGACCGGTGCCATGCCGGTGGCCGGTGGCTTCTCCCGCTCGGTGGTGAACTTCGATGCCGGGGCCCGCACGCAGCTTGCGGCCTGTGTCACGGCCTTTCTGGTCGGTGTGGTCACGCTGTTTTTCACCGGCGTGTTCGAACCGCTGCCGCAGGCGGTGCTGGCGGCCATCATCGTGGTGGCGGTGGCTCAGCTGATCGACTGGCAGGCCACCCGGGAAGTCTTTTCCTACGACCGTGGCGATGGCATGACGCTGGTGGTCACGCTGCTGGGGGTGCTGGTGCTGGGTATCGAGGCCGGCCTGGTCCTGGGTGTGGCGCTGGCGATTGCCTTGCACCTGCGGCGGACCAGCGTGCCGCATGTGGCCGTGGTCGGCCGGGTTCCGGGAACCGAGCATTTTCGCAACGTGCAGCGGCATCAGGTCGAATGCACGCCGGGCGTACTGATCGCCCGCATTGACGAGAGCCTGTACTTCGCCAACATCGCCACCGTGGAGCAGGCCGTGGAGCACGCGCTGGCAGCCGCCCAGGCGCAGGGCCCGGTCCACACGCTGCTGCTGGTGATGTCGGCGGTCAGTTCGATTGATGCCAGCGCCGAGGAAGCTCTGGTGCACTGGGACGAATCGCTGGCGGCACGCGGCATCAGCCTGCACCTGGCCGAGGTCAAGGGGCCGGTGATGGACCAGCTCGAATCTTCCGGCTTTGGTCGTTCGATTGCATCGCGGGTCCACCTGTCGACGCACCGTGCGCTGGAAGCCCTGCGTGAAGCCCCAGCTCCGGCCGCCGAGACGCCTGCGGTCTGACCCGGACCGCGTGCCGCCTGTGGTCGCGCGTTTTTCAACCCGGTATGGGATATTGCCCGCATCGCTCGCGTCGGTGTGGACATGGATCTGACACAAATCGACCCGTGGTTGTTTGCTGCAGGGTTGGGCTTTTTCCTCTACGGCATGCAGCGCCTGGAAGCCGGGCTGCGGCGGGTCAGTGGCGACGCGCTCGAGCGGGTATTGCAACGCTCGACCGGCAACCCGCTGGGTTCAATCCTGGTGGGTGTCGCGGCGACCGCCGTGCTGCAGTCCAGCTCGCTGGTCGGGCTGATGGTGCTGGCCTTTGTCGGTGCCGGCGTGCTGCGAATGCGCAACGCGGTGGGCGTGATTCTCGGCTCCAATCTGGGCACCACCTTTACCGGGTGGCTGGTGACGACACTGGGGTTCAAGCTGCACCTGGACGAGCTCGCGTTGCCGCTGCTTGCCGTGGGCACCCTGGGCGTCGTGTTCATGGAGCGGCGGCCGCGCTGGTCCGCCTACTCCACCCTGACGCTGGGGCTGGGCCTGCTGCTGTTCGGTCTGGGTTTCATGAAGGACAGCGTGGACGCCTTTGCCCAGAGCATGGATTTCAGCGCCTATGCCGGGGCCAGCCCGTACTGGTTCTTTGTGCTCGGCTTCGCGTTTGCGGCCATCATCCAGTCCAGTTCCGCGACGATGGTGATCACCCTGTCCGCACTGGACTCGGGGATCATCTCGCTGCCCGCGGCAGCCGGAATCGTGATCGGGGCCGACCTGGGCACGACCAGCACCGTGATGCTGGCCAGCCTGCGTGGCGCGGCTGGCGAGCGCCAGGTCGCGCTGGCACATTTCCTGTTCAACATGGTCACCGATCTGATCGCGCTGTTCGTGCTGCTGCCCTTTATCACGCAGGGTCTGGGCTGGGCCGGGGTCACCGATCCGCTGTTCGGGCTGGTGGCCTTTCACAGCTTCTTCAACGTGGTGGGGATTGCGCTCTTCCTGCCCTTCATCGTGCCGTTTTCCGCGTTTCTCGAGCGCCGTTTCCGGCGCCAGAGTGATCGGGTTTCGTATTTTCTGGGCGGCACGCCGGCGCAGCTGAGTGCGCCAGCGCTGCAGGCCTTG
>JBFHON010000295.1:0-3580 GCA_041593295.1 Oceanococcaceae bacterium
CTCGCCGCTGACCCGGTGCAGCGGACAACGGCCATCGGAATCAGCTGGTTCTGGTTTTACGGTGCCACCCTGCTGACGCAGATTCCCAACTTTGCGCGTCTGGATCTCTACGCCGATCAACGCGTCGTGACCGCTTTGCTGACGGCCTTTTCCATCGGCGTGGGGCTGGGGTCGCTGCTGGTGGAAGGCCTGTCACGCCGGCGCATTGTCCTGGGTGTCAGCTTTTTCGGTGCAGCCGGGCTCACGGTCTTCGGCTTGCTGCTGCCGTTGCTGGTCACGCTGATCCCGGAGGCGGACGCGCCACGCGGATTCATCGATTTCATCGCGGCCAGGGGTGGGGCGGTGCTGGGGGTGGTGGTCCTGCTCGGCGCAGCCGGTGGGCTGTATATCGTTCCCCTGTTCGCGCTGGTTCAGCGGCGCGCCAGGGCCGCGTACCGGTCCCGGGTCATTGCCGGCGTGAATATTCTCAATGCCCTGTTCATGGTGGTGTCGGCGATACTCGCCGGGGCCCTGCTGGGCAATGGCCTGAGCATTCCGCAGCTTTTCAGCGTGGTGGCGGCAATCAACGCGGCGGTAGCCGTGTTCATGGCACTGTCGCTGCGGCGCGAACTTGGCGGGCTTGGCGCGGTCACAGAAAAGGACCTGGCATGATGGCCCTGCCGGGTTTCGATGTTCATGGGATGCGCGGGTCTTTCGGTATCAGGAGCAGGCGATGAAAACAATGGTGTTTGGTGGGATTCTGGCCGGTCTGGCTCTGCCGGTGCTGGCGGCTACCGTCGATGGCGAATCCGTATCCCGGTTCGGTGCAGACCCGGTTCCGCTTGAGCCGCTGGTCGTCACGCCGAACAGTGCGGCGATCGATGCGATCAGTCAGGCCATTGTTGCCCAGTTGCTCGAGGAGCGGTCCTGGGAGCTGCCGGAGCTCAGATCTGCCGAATCCTCCGAACGGGGTTGAGCGGCAGACTTGCCGGCAGCGGATGCAGCCTTGAGAGGTTGGCTCTTTCGGGGTTGACTCTTTGTTGACAGGGGCCATCACATAGTCATGACTCCCGGCCCAGAGATACGGAGTAGATGACGTGTTGATCTCGACACCCAGAATTTTTCGGGGCGTGCTTACGATGGCCTTCGCCGTCGTTGTGGGCAACGCTCACGCTGCGACAGCCAGCGGCAACATGATCGTTTCAGCCACCGTGCTGGATACCTGTCTGCTGGTCGTGCCACCCACGATGGCCTTCGGCAATTACAGTGCCAGTGTGATTGATGCGCAATCGGATATTGCGGTGACATGCACCGGAACAACCGCCTGGGATATTGCTATCGATGCCGGTGGCAGTGCCAATATCGCGGCCCGCACCATGTCGGAGGTGGGCGGCGACACACTCAGTTACCAGCTCTATACGGACGCTTCTCGATCCACTGTGTTTGGTGATGGGACCACGGGGTCGAAGGTCACCGGTACCGGGAGTGGGATCCTGCAGACGGTACCGATTTATGGACGCTTGCCGGCCAGCCAGTATTCGGACCTTGGCGTCTACACCGATACCGTGACCGTGACGTTAAGCTACTGACTCTTTCCGAGGGGGATTCGGCATGTATGCCCGGGCACTGCTGGCCATGGCGCTGTACACCGCAGCCGCGAGCGTAAACGCCGCTGATATTCAGGTTGCCCCCACGCGTCTGTTCTTTGCGCCACAGGAGCGGGTCAAGGACCTGACGATCAGCAATCCCGGCCAGCGTCCCCTCCTTGTCGAGTTGCAGGCGTTCCACTGGAAGAGCAATTCCCGTGAGCCCGCCGCCGATGTGATCATCAGCCCCCCGATCATGCGTATCGCCAGCGGCGAGTCTGCCGTGGCCCGTGTCGGTTTCCGCGGGGTCGCTCCGGCAGACTGCGAGACAACCTACCGGCTCTGGGCCACAGAAATCCCTGCAGAAACACGGCCCGGGCAGCCGGTGCAGATTCGTTCGCGCATGGATTTGCCGATCTTCCGTTACACCGCCAGCGACTGTGAGCCGAAGCTGCAGGCTGCCTGGTTGCCTGTCACCCGGCAACTCCGGATCGAAAACCTTGGGAACGCGCACGCGCTGGTTCAGAAGCTTCGACTGCGCTATTCCGGCGGAGAAACGGAAGTTCGCATGACCTCGTTGGGGTATGTGCTGCCGGGTGCGCAACGCCAGTTCAAGGTGCCCGCTGTTCCGGGTCTGGATGAATCCCCCTGGCTGGAAGCTCTTGCCGATACACCGGGCGACACGCTCACGCTGATCATCAAGCCCCGGCCCTGAGTTGCATGGCCACAGGGGCAGGTTCGCGTGATGTCTGGCGTGCGGTGCTGGTTTGCCTGTTCCTGGCAGGCTTTGCATCCGGTGCTCCTGCACAAGACTGCGTTGACCTGAAATGCCTTGCGGGGCCAGTGTGGTACCGGGTGATCATCAACGGCAAGCCCGCAGGGGACAGTCTCGGCGTCCGTGTGCCGGAGCGTAGCGGCATCTGGCTGGAAAGCGATTTTGTCGATCGGGATGCCGTGCTTTCACGCTTTGTGCGTCTGGTGCGTCTGGTGGACGGCGCATCCTTTGCGTCGCTCGATGCCATGAGCGAGTTGCGCTACAGCGTCCATGAGGCTGCGGAGCTCCATATTCGGGTCCCTGTGCGCTATCTGCGCGCGCAGACGCTGGGCCCGGCAACCGAGCCGCCACCGGTGGCCTTTGATCGCGGCACCGGTGTGCGCCTGGCCTACGATGCTTTTGCCAGTCAGCAGTTGTCCCGCAACGCCGACCCCAATCTGAGCCTGTATCTGGATGGCACATGGTTTCATCCACGCGGCAGCCTGCGCAATACCGCACTGCTGAGCAGTGGCCAGAGCACGCAGGCGGTCCGCCTGGATACGGCCTGGGAGCAGGAATGGTTCGCGCAGGGGGTGTTCACCGTACTGGGCGATCATGTGGGTCCACCCGATGCCTTCGGCCGGCAACCGCGGCGCGGTGGTTATTCCATTCGGCGCGCTTTTGAATTCGACCCGCAGCGCATCCGCTACCCCTTGCCACTGCTGGCGGGGTCCACGGAGCTGCCTGCAACAGTGGATCTGTATGTCGACAATGTCCGGCGCGAGAGCTATAGCGTAGATGGCGGGCCGTTCACACTGACCCGGCCTCCGGTGCTGTCCGGTGCAGGAACGGCGCAACTGGTCGTGACGAACATCCTGGGCGAAGAGGTCGTTTACGAGCAGTCTTTTTTCGTGGCCCCGCAACTGCTGAACCCGGGCGTCTGGGATTTCGAAGTCAGTGCCGGAGCGCAGCGTGATGAGTACGCCGTCAGCAGCTTCGACTATGGAACCTTCGCCGGAACCCTGAACTGGCGATATGGGCTCAGCTCTCAGTGGACCACCGATGGTTCGCTGCTGGCGGGGCCGGGTGTCGGCATTCTGGAACTGGGTACGGCCGGCATACCGCTGGCGACGGTGCCGCTGCGGACCGACGGAGGTCTGGGTGCGTATCGGCTGGCCAGTGGGGAGTCCGGTGTGCTGGCCCGGGCCGGGTTGTCCTGGCAGTCGCGCAGCTGGTTTGCCGATGTCGCACACCGGCAGGC
>JBFHON010000296.1:0-3579 GCA_041593295.1 Oceanococcaceae bacterium
GCAGCAGACAGCCGTGACGCACTGGGGACCGTTGCCATCCTCGAGTCCGGTCCGAGCCTGTATGCCGAAAAAGGCACCGTCAAGCCACTGGACTAAGCTGAAGCCTGAACAAAAGGACCGGCACGCCCTGCGTGCCGGTCCTTTTTTTTGCCTGCCATCCGGGCCTTTCACCGCACGCCCCCAACGGCTAGACCCTTGACCCCACGCTCGCAGCCCCTCAGCGAAAGGCTGCCTGCAATTCCTCTTGCTTGAAAACGGTCCCCGTGGGGTGCTGTGTCGCGTATTCGTACAGCCCGACAGCCAGCACCGACTTCGCCGCAGAACCCAGCAACAAAACCAGCGGGACGGCCAGCAGCAGTAGCGGCAGCAACAGGGCGCCCACTTCAGGCAACACAAACAGCAGGACCAGTACCGGCACCGCGCACGCGGCCAGCATCGCGACCATCGCCAGCCCGATACCGAACTGGGCCCCGACATTCTGACCCCAGGTCGCCTTCATCAGACCCGCGGACCGCCCAATGGCAGCGGGCGGTGACTGCCCCTCGAAGATCATCACCGGGACGGCGAAATAGCTGATGATTGTCCATCCCGTTCCCAGGATTGCCGCAACAAAGCGACCGATTTTCTCGTTGCTTTCCAGCATGTTGAGCAGAATGCCGATGCTGGCAGAGATCAACGTCCAGCCCAGAATCTTGCCCAGATGGGCATTGGCGACGGCAAGACCGTCGCCAAGCGTGGTGTCCTTGCCGGCCAGGGACTGCCGGGCTGCACCCAGCAGGGCCACGTTGAAATAGACGGTAATGAAGTACAGGCTGAAATAGGCAGCAAAAGCGACCACATAGAAAACGGCGGGCACCTGCTGACTCCCATCGGCGGCGGTCGCGGCAGCATCCGCCAGCGCAGCGAGCCGCTCGGGCCCGATCCCGAACAGGAATGCCGCCACCAGCAGCAGACTGGCCAGCCCCGACAGCACCGGGAACAGCATCAGCGTCTTGTCCCGCGAAACCACCCCCAGGCTGGTCATGCCCAACCGCCAGCCAAATGCCAGTCGCTGAAAAATACCCATGTACGTGAACTCCGTCAGATTCAGACTTGTACGCTATGCCGCAATCGGCAGCAGGTCAAAAGTCAGCGGACATTGCCGGCGCATGGCAGAAGCCCTGGCCACGCCATAAAAAAGGCCCGCACGAAGCGGGCCTTTGAGCAACGCAAGATGCGCCGGCGCGAGTGGCCTATACGCGTTCCAGAATGGTCGCGACGCCCTGCCCCATGCCGATGCACATCGTGGCCAGGCCGAACTGCGCATCCTTTTCGTTGAGGATGTGTGCCAGGGCACCGGTGATACGGGCACCAGAGCAACCCAGCGGATGACCCAACGCGATGGCACCACCCTTGATGTTGATGATGTCCTGCTTGTCGGTCAGCTTCAGCTCCTTGAGCACCGCCAGTGACTGGGCGGCAAAGGCTTCATTCAGCTCGATGTAGTCCATATCGGCCAGCGACAGCCCGGCACGCTTGAGCGCCTTCTGCGTTGCCGGCACCGGGCCACGGCCCATCACGGACGGATCGCAACCGGCGGACGCCACAGCGCGCACCTTGGCCAGTGGCTTCAGGCCGAGTTCATCGGCCCGGGCACGGCTCATCACCAGCACGGCTGAGGCACCATCGGAAATGGCCGAGCTGTTGCCGGCCGTCACCGAACCGGAAGCCGGATTGAATACTGGCCGCAGCTTGGCCAGACCCTCCACGGAGGTTTCCGGACGGACGACTTCGTCGAAGTCCACCTTGATCGGGGCCCCGTCGGCATCATGGCCATGAATGGCGATCATTTCGTTCGCGAACTCACCACCGCTGTTGGCACGATGGGCACGACGATGCGATTCCGCGGCGAAGGCATCCTGGGCCTCGCGGGAAATCTGGTGCATCGTGGCCAGCATTTCCGCGGTCAGCCCCATGCTGCCGGAGGCCTTGGCCACCTGCACGGACAGCTCAGGATTGCCATCGATGCCGTGCGTCATCGGCACGTGGCCCATGTGCTCCACCCCACCGCAGATGAAGATGTCCCCGTTGCCGGAGGCAATGGCACCCAGCGCGGTGTGAATGGCGGTCATCGACGAACCACACAGACGGTTGACCGTCTGCGCGGAGGTTTCGTGTGGCAGGCCGGCCAGCAATGCCGCCATGCGCGCGACGTTGAAGCCCTGCTCCAGCGTCTGGCCCACACAGCCCCAGATCACGTCCTCGATCTCGGCCGGGTTCAGGCTGCTGTTGCGGGCGAGGAGCGCCGTGATCAGTTCCGCAGAGAGCTTCTCTGCACGTACGTTGCGAAACACGCCACCTTTGGAACGACCCATCGGGGTCCGGACGGCATCGACAATTACAACTTCAGTCATGTCTTGAATACTCCGAATCTCAGTAGAAGGTCTTGCCGGATGCAGCGCGCTCGGTCACGGCGGCCGGTGCACTGTACAGGGCGCCCAGGCTGTCGTACTTCTTCGCGATTTCCACCACGTTTGCCAGACCCAGGGTGTCGGCATACTTCAGCGCACCACCCCTGAATGGCGGGAAACCGATGCCCAGAATCAGGCCCATATCGGCTTCGTTCGCGGTTTCCACGATGTTCTCATCCAGGCAACGCGCGGTTTCGAAAATCATCGGCAGCATCATGCGCTCGATGATCTCCTCGTCGCTCACCTCTTTGGCACCGGTCTGCACCGGCTTGATCATGTCGAATACCGACTCGTCGACGACCTTCTGCGGACGACCTTTCTTGTCGACCTGGTAGACGTAATAGCCCTTGCCGTTCTTCTGGCCCAGACGCTCGTTCTCGAACATCACATCCAGCGACGTCTTCGCGGTAGCGGCCATCCGCTCCGGGAAGCCTTCTGCCATCACGGCCTGCGCGTGGTGCGCGGTATCCATGCCGACGACATCCAGCAGGTAGGCCGGGCCCATGGGCCAGCCAAAGCCTTCCATGACCTTGTCGATGCGGCGGAAATCCACGCCGTCGTTGACCAGCCCCTGGAAGCCGGCGAAGTACGGGAACAGCACACGGTTGACGAGGAAGCCCGGGCAATCGTTGACCACAATCGGCTGTTTGCCGATGGCCGTCGCATAGGCCACCGTCGTGGCAATCGTCTCTTCGGAGGTCTTCTCACCGCGAATGACCTCCACCAGCGGCATCTTGTGCACCGGATTGAAGAAGTGCATGCCGCAGAAGTTTTCCGGACGCTTCAGCGCCTGGGCCAGGTAGCTGATCGAGATCGTGGAAGTGTTCGAGGCCAGAATGGTGTTCTCGGCAACTTCACCCTCCACTTCGGCCAGCACGGCCTGCTTGATCTTGGGGTTTTCCACCACTGCTTCGACAACGATGTTGACGTTACCGAAGTCTCCATAGGTCAGCGTCGGACGAATGTTGGACAGCGCCTTGCCCATTTTCGCCGCATCAATCTTGCCGCGCTGGACCAGCTTGCCCAGCAACTTGTTGGCCTCGGAAAGCCCCAGGTCAATCTGCGCAGGCGCGATGTCTTTCATGATGATCGGCGTGCCCTTGGACGCCGACTGGTAGGCGATCCCGCC
>JBFHON010000297.1:0-3503 GCA_041593295.1 Oceanococcaceae bacterium
CCCGGAGCCGACAATCGTCGTGATGACGCCGGGTGTCTACAACTCCACATATTTCGAGCACTCCTATCTGGCCCAGCAGATGGGTGTGGAACTGGTCGAGGGCGCCGACCTGTTCGTCGACAGCGACGACACGGTCTACATGAAGACCATTCATGGCCCGCAACGCGTGGATGTGATCTACCGGCGCATCGATGACCTGTTTCTGGACCCGGAGGTCTTCAACCCCGATTCCACGCTGGGTGTGCCGGGGCTGATGCGCGCCTGGCATGCAGGCAAGGTGGCACTGGCCAATGCGCCGGGCTCCGGTGTGGCCGACGACAAGGTCGTGTATGCCTTTGTGCCGGAGATCCTGCGTTATTACCTGAACGAAGAGCCGATCATTCCCAATGTGCCGACCTTCCAGTGCGCGGACCCCGAGCAGTGCGCGCATGTGCTGGCCAACCTGGAGGAACTGGTGGTCAAACCCGCGAATGAGTCCGGTGGTTATGGCTTGCTCATTGGCCCGCACTCGTCTGCGGCCCAGCGCAAGGCTACCGAGGCCAGCATCCGCAAGGACCCGCGCAACTGGATTGCCCAGCCCTGCCTGAACCTCTCCACCACACCGACCCTGGTCACCAGGAGTGCCCAGGACTGTTACATGGCGCCGCGGCACGTGGACCTGAGGCCTTTCATTCTCAGTGGCTCGGATACCTACGTGACCATGGGAGGCTTGACCCGGGTGGCGCTGCGCGAAGGCTCCCTGGTGGTCAACAGCTCCCAGGGCGGGGGCAGCAAGGACACCTGGATCGTTGATTCGGAGGAGGTACCGGAGGCCTCCAGTTCGTCGCAATCGCAACAACAGCGCATGAAAGGGGATAAGGCATGAAAAGCAACCTCTTGTCCCGGGTGGGTGAACACTTCTACTGGTTCGGCCGCTACGTGGAGCGGGCGGAAAATACCGCGCGACTGATCATCGCCAACGCCAATGTGGCACTGGACCTGCCTCGGCGTTCGCGCATGGAGTGGTACTCGCTGGTGGAAATCACCGGGTCCGAGCCGGCCTTCACCGAAAGCGACCATAACCCCACCGAACTGGGTGTGCTGCGTTTTCTGATTGCCGACCGCACTAACCCCGGGTCGATTGCCTCTTCGCTGCGGGCAGCCCGGGAAAACCTGCGCAGTACCCGGGACCGGGTTCCGCGCGAGGTCAGCGAGTCGGTCAACACGCTGTACAGTTTTCTCAACGAGCACGCCGATGGCGCCATACGGCGGACCTCCGCGCGTTTCGACCTGCTGCGGGGGGTGATTGATCACTGCCAGATCGTTCGCGGCTATCTCGCCGGCACCATGAGCCGGGGGATGGGGCTGCGCTTTATCCACTCGGGGCAGATGCTGGAACGGGCCGACATGACGACCCGCATCATGGACGTGCGGCTGGAAGACCTGCTGCCGGACGATGTGAACTTGCCACCGGCCGCCGAATCCTTGCAGTGGATGGCGGTTCTGCGTTCCCTGTCTGCCTACCAGATGTACCGGCGCTACAGTCCCGGGATCGTGAAGGCGCGCAGCGTCTTCGATTTCCTGCTGCTGGACGAGCAGTTTCCGCGTTCGGTGGTCTTCAGTCTGCAGGCGCTGCGGAGCAGTGTGGCGGGCTTGCCACGGCATGATGGGGTGCTCAAGGAAATCGATCGCGCCCTGGCCGAGGTCACGGAACTGCGCGGCACGGTACGCTCAGTGGACAATGCACGCCTGCATGACACCGTGGATGGTCTGCAACGGGAAATCCACGCGGTGCATAGCGCGATTTCACAGGTCTACTTTCACCCGGTACCTCCTTCTGAGTAAATCCCCTGCCGTAGCCCGCGTCCGTGTTTAATCAATACCAGCCCATACCGGGACGCTTCGATGAGCTGATGGATGCCAGCGGGCATTTGCGTGCCCATTGGCAGGGTATTGCCGAATCACTCGGGGCGCTGGATGAGCGGCGGCTGACCGAGCGGCGTATCGAGCTGCAGCGTCTGCTGCTCGAGCACGGGGTGACCTACAACATCTACGGTCGTTCGGTGCGGCGGCCCAGCCCCTGGGCGCTGGACCTGTTGCCGGTGGTGTTCACCAGCCGCGAGTGGCGCGAGGTGGAGGTCGGTATCGCCCAGCGCGCCGAGCTGCTGCGCATGATCATCGCCGACCTGTACGGTCCGCAGAAGCTGATTCAGCGCGGATTGCTGCCAGCGGAACTGGTCTTTCGTCACCCGGGCTTTCTGCTGCCCTGCTGGTCAGCGGAAGCGCAGTTCGAGAATTCCCTGGTGGTCTATGCCGCAGACCTCGGGCGGACGCCCGAAGGGGGGTTGTGCGTGACCGCCGACCGGACACAGGCTCCGTCCGGGATTGGCTACACACTGGAGGCGCGGACGATCACTTCGCGGGTGCTGCCCAGCCTGTACCGCGAGTCCAACGTGCACCCGGTGCTGCCGTTCCTGAGGGCCATGCGCCGCACCCTGCTGTGGATGACCGGGGATGATGCCGATGCCGTCGCCGTGCTGACCCCCGGTGCGGCCAACGAAACCTATTCGGAACATGCCTATCTGGCCCGGCAGATGGGGCTGCCGCTGGTGGAGGGCAATGACCTGGTCGTCGAGCGGGGACGCTGCTGGATGCTGACAGCCAATGGTCGCCAGCCGATTCGCACCTTGCTGCGCCGGATGGACGACAGCTACTGCGAGCCGCTGGAGCTGAACCGCTCCTCGGTACTTGGCACTCCCGGTGTGTTGCAGGCCGTGCGCAACCGCAACCTCAGCTTCGCCAATTCCCTGGGAGCTGGCGTGGCCGAGAACCCGGCCCTGATGGCATTCCTGCCGCAGATTTGCAAGGAACTGCTCGGCGAGGATCTGCGTCTGCCGTCCACCGAAACCTGGTGGTGCGGCCGGGCTGCCGACCTCGCCCAGGTGCGGGACAAGTTTGCCGAGCTGACGCTGAGCCCGATCAGCAGCGCCAGCGAGACCCGAATCACCGTCAGTGGGCTGGATGCGAGCGAGCGTGAAAACCTGCTGGCACGGGTCCTGGCCGACCCGGCCGGCTGGGCCGCACAGCGCGCTGACCGGCTGGGAAGCGCGCCCGTGCTATCGCGCAAGGGCGTTGCCGCACGCAGCGTCGAAATGCGCACCTTTGCGGTTGCCGACAAGGACACCTTCCGGGTCATGTCCGGGGGGCTGGCCCGCGCCGGTCGCACGGCAGAAAGCGGGCGCGTCTCGGGACAGGCCGGGGGCGTGTGCAAGGACATCTGGGTCCTGTCCGCGGATGCCCAGCGCGACGCGCAGATCCTGCCGCAGTACATGCCACGCGGCGGACGGGTGGCGACGCTGACCGAGCCGCACATCGCCGACAACCTGCTGTGGATGGCCCGTTATCTGGTGCGCGGAGAACTGCTCAGCCGGATGCTGGGTGCCACCTTCAAGCGCCTTGTCGAACTGGGCCCCCAGCGGCTCGACGACACGGGTACCGCGCTCTGTCGGGCAATTACCTGGCAA
>JBFHON010000298.1:0-3468 GCA_041593295.1 Oceanococcaceae bacterium
GCCAGTGATCACGAGTTGACCCGGATCTATGGCTGGCGCATCCCCGTAGTTGCGCTGGCGAGCGGTCAGGAATTCGATGTCGCCCTGGAAGACCAGCTTGCAGCGTGCCTGCAGGCCCTGTCAGTCGACGTTGCTGCGGACTGAACCGATATAATTCGTCGTTTACCCGATTCCAAATGGCAGCCCCCTTGGCCGAACCGTCTGACACTTCACGTGTCAACCAGTCCCGAATTCGCAATTTCTCGATCATTGCCCACATCGATCACGGGAAGTCCACACTCGCGGACCGCTTTATCCAGGTCTGTGGCGGGCTGACGGCACGGGAAATGGCCTCCCAGGTTCTGGATTCGATGGACATCGAGCGGGAGCGGGGGATCACCATCAAGGCGCAATCAGTGCGTCTGACCTACACCGATGGCAAAGGCGAAAAATGGCAGCTCAACCTGATTGACACGCCGGGGCACGTCGATTTTTCCTACGAAGTTTCGCGCTCGCTGGCAGCCTGTGAAGGCGCATTGCTGGTGGTTGACGCCTCGCAGGGCGTGGAGGCTCAGAGTGTGGCCAACTGTTACACGGCGATTGAGCAGGGCCTTGAAGTGATTCCCGTGCTGAACAAGATTGACCTGCCGGCTGCGGACCCGGTCCGGGTGGCGGGGCAGATCGAGGACGTCATTGGCATCGATGCCACCGATGCCCTGCAGTGCAGCGCGAAAACCGGTGTGGGTGTGGAAGCCATCCTCGACCAGCTGGTGCAGCTGGTCCCGGCGCCGCAAGGTGACCCGTCGGGGCCGTTGCAGGCTCTGATCATGGACTCGTGGTTCGACAACTATCTGGGCGTCGTGTCGCTGGTCCGGGTGGTCAGTGGTCGTCTGGCCTCTGGGGACAAGATGCTGGTCATGAGCACCGGCAAGGCCCATGAGGTCACGGAGGTCGGCTACTTTGGACCCAAGCGGACGCCGACGCCGTCTCTGGAGTGTGGCGAGGTCGGTTTTGTGGTCGCGGGTATCAAGACCGTGGATGGCGCGCCGGTTGGCGATACGCTGACCCACGCTGCCAAGCCCTGCAAGGATCGCGTCCCCGGTTTCAAGAAGGTGCAACCCCGGGTTTTTGCCGGTTTGTACCCCATCGCTTCGGATGATTTTGAGGACTTCCGCGTAGCGCTGCAAAAGCTGGCATTGAATGACTCCGCCTTGCATTTCGAGCCGGAAACATCCGGCGCGCTCGGGTTTGGCTTCCGGGTGGGTTTCCTCGGCATGCTACACATGGAAATCGTGCAGGAGCGCCTGGAAAGGGAGTACGACCTCGACCTGATTTCCACGGCGCCGACCGTGACCTATCAGGCGCAAATGCGCAATGGGGAAGTGGCCAGCATTGAGAACCCGGCGGATCTTCCGGAAGCCGGCAGTTATGACGAGTTGCGCGAGCCCATCATCACCGCGCGGTTGCTGATGCCCGAAGACTGCGTCGGTGCGGTGATGCAGCTGTGCATCGAAAAGCGCGGAACCCAGAAAAAGCTGCAGTATCACGCGACCCAGGTCTCGATGGAGTTCGAGTTGCCGCTGGCAGAAGTGGTGCTGGACTTCTTTGATCGTCTGAAGTCGGTCAGTCGCGGCTATGCAAGTTTTGAGTACGACTTTTCTCATTTCGCAAGCGCTGATCTGGTGAAGCTGGACGTCATGATCAACGGGGATCGCGTTGATGCGCTGGCCATGATCGTGCACCGCAGCGTGGCCGAGCGGCGAGGCCGGGAGCTGGTTGACGCGCTGAAGGAAATCATTCCCCGGCAGATGTTTGACGTGGCCATTCAGGCGGCGCTGGGGGGCAAGGTCATTGCCCGCAGCACGGTCAAGGCTCTGCGCAAGAACGTGACCGCGAAATGTTACGGCGGTGACGCAACACGCAAGCGCAAGCTTCTGGAAAAGCAGAAGGCCGGCAAGAAGCGCATGAAGCAGTTTGGCAAGGTCGAGATTCCACAGGATGCCTTCCTCGCGGTCCTGCGACGCGACAACTGATTTTGCCCCCCAACCCTAGAGTGAGATAGCCCCTTGTCCGCGTTACCGTCCGATGTGCATTTTGATTTTGCAGCAGCACTGCTGCTGCTGACCCTGGTCACCGGGGCTGTTACAGCGGCTGAGCGCTGGATTTTTGCACCGCGCCGGGCTGCCGGCAAGGCCCCGTTTGTCGGGATCGAGTCCTGTGTATCGTTCTTTCCGGTGCTGCTCTTCGTGCTGGTATTGCGGTCCTTTGTGGTCGAACCCTTTCGCATCCCCTCGGGATCCATGTTGCCCACACTGGAAGTCGGAGACTTCATTCTGGTCAACAAGTTTTCCTATGGTTTCAAGGCGCCGGCATTTCATCACACGTTGCTTTCCACCGGGCACCCGGAGCGTGGCGATATCGCGGTCTTCCGTTACCCCCGCGATCCGAGTCAGGATTTCATCAAACGGGTAGTCGGGTTGCCCGGGGACACGCTGGTCTACATGGACAAGCAGCTTTTCATCAACGGCGAACCCATGCCGCAGGAAAGTCTGGGGCCTTACGCGCTGGAACTGGGCGGGCGTGATTTCGTTTTCGAGCGACGTGCCGAAGATCTGGGTTCGGTCGTGCATGACATTCTGGTAGGCCCGCCTCGCCGGGGTGACTCGGTGCGGGTGGAAGTGCCGGAGGGCCATTACTTCGTCATGGGTGACAACCGCGACGGTTCGGATGACTCCCGAGGCTGGGGCTTCGTGCCGGAGCGTGCACTGGTAGGTCGCGCGTTCTTCATCTGGATGAACTGGAGTCGACCGTTGGGCCGGCCGGACTGGGGCCGGATCGGGACGCTGCTTTGAGTCCGGCGGGCCTATTCCGGGCAGCCCTGGCCCTTTGGCAATGACCGCCCACAGGGCTTCGGCTAAGCTGTGATTTTCTCCGGTATGGAATGGCTATGAACTACCGTCAACAAAAAGGCGCGATGTATTCGACGATGTTCACCGTTGTAATGGTGGGGGTCGCCGTACTGGTGGGATTCCGGGTATTTCCCATTTACATGGATGAGTTCAAGGCAAGCAGCGCCTTTGAGGCCGTGGCAGCGACGCCGGAAGCGCGCAAGAGCGGGGCCAGTGTGATCTCCATCCGGAACATGCTGCAGAGTCGCTGGGACATCGACGACATCAAGAACCTCAAGGTTTCAGAAATTGAGTTCGTGAAAACCCAGAAAGGCAAGGTCATGCGTTACAAGTACGAAGTGCGCACAGACCTGTTCGCCAACTGGGCTCTGGTACTGTCTTTCGAAAATGAAGCGGTTCTCGGTGGCGCGCCCTGAATAGCTGTTTCGGTCATCGATTTGCCAATCCGGATCTGCTGACGCAAGCCCTCACGCATCGCAGCGCGGCGGCCAGTCACAATGAGCGTTTCGAATTTCTCGGCGATGCCATTCTCGGCATGCTGGTGGCCTCGGAGCTGTTTCAGCGCAATCCGGATGCGACC
>JBFHON010000299.1:0-3464 GCA_041593295.1 Oceanococcaceae bacterium
AATGGCCTGGCGGATCAAGATCGAGGGTTCGCAGGGACGCGCCGAACGCGAGTTCAATGGCCCGGTTGCCGGCTGGCAGGAGGTCTACCGCGAGGGGCTGGCCGCCCTGAATGCCGCCGCAGCCGGCTACGGTTTTTCCAGTTTCGCCCAGATGCCGGCGGCAACCCGGGAACTGCTGCTGCGCTCAGGCAATGACCCGGCCATCGAGGCGCTGGTGGATGTCGCCTTCATCCATACGCTGGACGCCATGTACGGAGCACCGGAGTACGGCGGCAATCACGCTCTGGTGGGCTGGGGCTTCACCGGCTACATGGGTGATGTGCAACCACGTGGCTACACCGCCGAAGAGGTGGAGAACCCGGACAATCCCGGTCTGCTGGACCTGCTTCCGGTGAAGCGTTTCCAGGCGCGCTCCCGTGCCTTGCCCCAGGCAGCGTTGCTGCCGGTGCCCGCGCTGGATGAGCTGCAGCAGATCCAGCGCGCCATCCGCGAACTGATGCTGCTGCATTCGGAGGAACTGTCGCTGGGGTTGATGCTCGATGCGCAGGGCAGCTGGAAGCGCGTGCAACAGCGGGTCTCGGCCCTGACTGCGGGGCACGGCACGGAGGGACAGGGATGAGCAAGACCGCCATCGTGATCGGCTCCGGGCCGGCCGGCGGGGTGACGGCGTGGGCGCTGGCACAGGCCGGCTGGTCGGTGACCGTGCTGGAGCGGGGACGCAACCTGCGGCCGGGTTTCGGTGAAAAACCCAGCGCCGAGCTGGACACGCTGTATGGCAGCGACGAGGTCAAATCTTCGCGCGCCTTCGGGTTTCCGGACCCGGTGATGGAGCCGATGACCGGGCGCACGCAGGCCGAGGCCGAAACCGGGACCGCGCGTTCCGCACAGGGGGCGGTCGTCAACATGGGAGCGGCGGTCGGTGGCACCTCGATGCATTACAACGCCAAGTTCCCGCGGTTCTGGCGCCAGGATTTCACCCAGTTCAGTGATCTGGGGCCGGTAGAAGGCGCGCAGATGGCTGACTGGCCGATCACCTACGACGAGCTGGCACCGTTTTACGACGAGGTCGAATACCAGATCGGGGTGCAGGGTGATGTGGCTGCCATGCCGGATTTCGTGCTGGCCCAGTCGCCACGCAGCCGCGATTTCATCATGCCGCCCAACCCCACCGGTTACGCCGCCCAGCTGCTGGCCGAGGGTGCGCGGCGGGTGGGGTTCAACCCGTTTCCGTACCCGGCTGCGGTGAACTCGCAGGAGTTCGACGGGCGCCCGGCCTGCAATTCTTGCGGCCTGTGTTCCGGCTTCGGTTGCCCGATCAATGCGCGTGGGGATTCGCTGGTGTCGTTCCTGAACCCGGCGGTACGCAGTGGCCAGGTCGAGGTCATTCCCCGGGCGCTGGCCTATCGTATCGAAACCAATGCCGCCGGGAACCGGGCCGTGGGCGTGCACTATTACGACGACCAGCAGGTCTCGCACCGGCTGAGTGCAGACAAGATCCTGCTCGCGGGCAGCCCGATCCAGACTGCCCGCCTGCTGTTGCTGTCAGCCAGTGCTGCGCACCCCAATGGCCTCGGCAATCGCTCGGATCAGGTAGGGCGCAACCTGATGTTTCACAACTTCATCCTCGGCGGGGCCCTGTACGACCGTGACATCCAGTCGCTGCGGGCGCAAAGCACCACCCTGGAAATCGATGACCTCGTCGGGCCGTATACGGGGCCCGAGGTGCAGGCGCTGGGCGTGCCCTATATCAAGGGCGCACTGGTGCAGCTGGGCTCGGGGTTGCCGCTGCTGACCGAGGCCTACACCTACGCCGGCTATACCGGCTACGGGGCTGCGCACAAGCAACTGATGCGCCTGTCGCCCATGCGCTCGCGTATCGCTGGCGTGCAGATGGTGGGTGAGGATCTGCCGCAGGCCAACAACCGGGTGGACCTTGATCCGGATGTACGCGACTGGCACGGCCTGCCGGCGCCGCGGGTTACCTATGCGCCGCATCAGCACGAAAAGGCCGCGGCGGTCTATCTGGGGCCGCAGATCGAGGCCATGCTGCTGGCATCCCCCGGCGCGGTCGGCGCCGCGGTCATACCCAATGCGCTGATCAGCGATGCGGCCCCGAACACCTTTCACCAGGCCGGCACGGCCCGCATGGGTGATGACCCTGAGACCTCGGTCTGTGACCGCTACGGTCGCCTGCACGAGGTCGACAACGTACACGTGATGGACGGCTCCACCTTCGTCACCTTTCCCGGCTTCAATCCCACGGTCACGGTCCTGGCGAACGCATTGCGTATCAGCCGGGCGATGATCGATGGCACGACCTGAGACTTTCCATGTTGCGCACGCTCTTTCTGCTGTTTCCGTTTCTGCTGGCTGCCTGCGGTGGTGGCCGCGACCCTGCGCCGGTGACCGCGCCGGTGACCGAGGGTGAGTTCAAGGTGCTGGTGTACTCGCGCACCAGTGGCTTTCGGCATGCCTCCATCGAGTTTGGTCAGCTGGCCATTACGGACCTGGGCCAGGACAACGGTTTCAGCGTGGATCTCAGCGAGGATCCTGCCGTATTCACTGCCGAGAACCTGGCGCAATACGCGGTGGTGGTCTGGCTGAACACGACGCTGACGGTGCTTGATACCGCCGAGCAGCGCGCGGCTTTCGAGAACTACATCGCCGCCGGTGGTGGCTATGTCGGCATTCATTCGGCCGCGGACAGCGAATACGACTGGCCCTTTTACGAGGAGCTGGTTGGCGCCCATTTTCTGGCACACCCGGTGCTGAACCAGCCCGGCGATCTGTATGTCGAGGCCCCGGAGCATCCGTCTGTGGTGCATCTGGGGGAGTCGTGGTCGCTGCCGATCGAGGAGTTCTATTCCTTCCGCAGCAACCCGCGGGATCGGGTCCGTATCCTGCTGAACATCGATGAGGGCAGTTATACCCGTCAGCCGAACACCAGTTGCGACCCCAGCGGGCCGACCTTTCCCCAGGGTTATTCATCAGACATGGGCGATCACCCGATGAGCTGGTGTCACGACAACCTGGGCGGGCGCGCCTGGTACACCGCACTCGGGCATTCCGAATACCTGTACAACGACGCAAACTACCGGCAGCACATTCTGCAGGGCATTCTCACGGCTGCCCGCCGGATCCCGGCGGATTGCGCAGCCCGCCCAGCCCCCGCGGAGACGCCGGTGTACCAGCCGCCGGTGCTGGAAGGCTGCGAAAACCTGGTGCTTCCGGGCTAGCGCCCGCTGGGCGTCACCGCCCAGGCATTCAGCTGGTCCGACACCGGCTGACGGCCCGGGCCGTTCCGGGCAGGGACCGCGACGCCGGGAACCCTGTGCGGCGGTCACTGTCGATGCTAGTGTGACGCTGGGCGAGTACTTTCGGCTTGCGCATCATGGTGGTCACGACCACGGGGGAAGGCGCAGCCAATGCGATGAGCGATTGCATGCGGGAAAAACTCTTTACCG
>JBFHON010000300.1:0-3429 GCA_041593295.1 Oceanococcaceae bacterium
CCAAAGTAGAAATAGTTCTTGTCGACCTGACTGAGCTGGGTCTTGAGGGATGCCCAGCCCAGGTCGTAGGAAATATCCCCCTTGATGATGCGCAAGCGGCTGTCGGTGTAGTCGCTCATGCGCCGGCTGGCCGTTTCCGGACGTTCCAGGTTGTCGACGGCATTGCCGTCATCCGATTCGAAACGGCGCTGTATGACCTGCAGGTTGATGGCCAGGCGGGATGTCGGTTCCCAGCGCGCGAGGGCACGGCCACTGAAGCGCTCGCTGCTGTTGATGTCCTTCTTTTCGCGGAAGGTGTCATCGACATAGCCCGGACGGCGCATCCACGAGCCGGCGGCCCGGAAGGCCACGGCGTCGTTCACCGGCATGTTGAGGCTCAGGCGTTCGGCAAAGCCCTGGTCCTCGCTGTGCCCCGAGCGGATGTAGGAGGTCGAGAAAACGCCGTAGAACTCCGAAAACTCCGGGAGTTGCGGAACGTAGCGGACGGCACCGGAGAGGGCGCCGCCGCCGAACAGGGTTCCTTGCGGGCCCTTGAGGACTTCAACCGATGCCATGTCCCAGGGGTCGAAGTCCGGCTGTGCACCGCGGAAGGTCGGGTTGATCAGCGAGACATCGTCGTAGAACAGGCCGAAGGTGCGGCCAAACAGGGACGAGCCCGACTCCGACCGAATCCCGCGAAATGAAATCTGGGAGCTTTCGCCGTCGGTGCTGGTCGCAGTGGTCACGCCGGGGGAGAACTTGAGGATTTCCTCCAGCCCGATGGCGCCCTTTTCCATCAGTGCGTCCCCACTGAAGGCGTCGACACTGCCGACCAGGTCCCGCACCGACCGTTCGCGCTTGGTTGCGGTGACGACGATCTCTTCCAGTGCGGTGATCCGTGGCGGTTCCTTGAGCGGTGCGCGCTGCTCTTCGGGCAGGGCGATGACCCCGGGCTCGTCTTCGCCGTCACTCTCCGCGCTGGACGCCTCCGTTTCTTCCGCGGAAGCTTCGGGCTCATTTTCCGACGCGCCGCTGGAGTCGCTCGGTGCAAACAGCGAATCCAGTACATCGCCGTCTGAGGTCGACTCATCGGCATGGACATTGCCGACCGGGATGATGACCGCAGCGATCAGCAGCGGAGCAAGCCACCCCGAAAGGGTGGCCAGTTCGTTGGTGTTTTTCATGCCTGGCTGCGGCCCGCCGAATGGAGTCGGCGCGTGCCGAGCAGGCCGGCAAACACCAGCATGAGCAAGTTCAGGCTGCCGCCTGCGGTGCTGTGAGCGCTGCGTGAGCTCGTCTGGACCTCTTCGCTGCTAGCGTCTTCGGGGATGAAGAAGCTGTCCGCTGGTGGTGGGTTTTCGGCGTAAAGCGTGTCGAGGTCTGCATCCTCAGATGCGGGGCCAAGGTCCAGCCGGATCTGGCCGGTGATGCTGGAACCGGTCGCCAGGAAATACATGATGTCCATGTAGATGGCGGTCTGGCCCGCGCCCACCGGGATGGTAACGGCTTCCATCGGGCTGGCCGCCGTGTTCAGGTCGGCAGAAAACGCGATCTGGTTGCCCCCTTCGTCGTAAACATAAAGATCGTAGTCATCCACCGCCGCGCCGTAGGGGGAGTCCCAGCTCAGCAGAATCTTCACAACGGGAGAGGGAAAGAACTCGGTGATGTTGTCCGGCAGGTCGATTGTCAGATCGAAGCGGTCACAGGTCAGGTCGTAGTTGCAGATCAACCCGGTCTGGTCCGAGACAAAAGGTGTGGGGTTGACGCCGACAATCGGCCCGTTGGTAAAGGTCAGTTCGGTCTCGTGGATCGTCAAGACACCGTTAGAAGGGGTGGCAGCCAGCGCGCAGGGCGCAAACAGACCGAGAGCCAGGCAGCTTGCGGCTATTGCAGTTTTCATGTTTTCTCCAGCTTTTTTGTAACCCGGGCACTCAGTTGCCGTGCCAAAGGGGATTTTGGTTCGCAGGCGCAGTGTGCAACAGGGGTGCGTGAACCGTAAAGCGCGGTCCTTTTGAACAATGTCATTTATTCTGTGCTCACTATCGGGGAGACCACGGAATGATGAAGTTGCGCGCGGGGCGAACAGGGCCAGCACTGGCCGCCGGACTGGCGCTTGCGCTGCTGCTCGGCGGTTGCACGGCGGACGACGCGACGGGGGGCGGTGGCACGGTGCCCACGGAGGCTCAGAAGTTCAGTTACACCACCCACGACGTGATGGTGCCGGTGGTCGATGGCCCGGCGGATGACCATGAGGTCACCATTGACAGCCGTCTGTATCTCCCCGAAAACGCCACGCCACAGACACCGCAGCCGGCCATCATCGTCACCCACGGTTTCGGCAACAACAAGCTCAGTACCGAGGTGGTATCCACCGCCGATTTTTTCGCCCGCAACGGCTATGTCGTGCTCACCTACAGTTCGCAGGGGTTCGGGCAATCTTCCGGGTGTATCCGCCTGAATTCCTTTGACTACGACGTCAAGGACTCGATCGGCTTGATGGACCGCGTGTTTGATGACCCGGATTTCCAGGTCAACGGGATCACGGTCAGTGAACGGGTGCAGCGCGATGAAAAGGGTGCCCGCGTCGGCCTGATTGGGGGTTCCTACGGGGGGTCGATCACGCTCAACGTGGCTGCGACGGATAGCCGCGTGCGCGCCATTGTTCCGGGGCGGACCTGGAATGCCCTGGAGTACGGGCTGATGCCGAACAACCGGATTCCGCCCGGCGCGGCCACTGAACTGGAGCACCAGGCTGATCAGCAGGGTGTCTTCAAACTGGAATGGACAACGTTGCTGTTCTCACTGGGTAACGCGCAGCCTGCCATGGGCAACGGCGGTTGCCCGGAAGAGAAACTCGCGTCCGGGGAGGCGGATCAGGTAGCCGGGCTGGCCTGCACCGGCTTCCCGCTGGCGCTTTGCCAGACCTACGCCAACATCGCCAGCACCGGAGAAGCAACCGCAGCGGATTTTGCACTGGTTCGTGGGTCGTCCATCTCGGACCGTATCGAGCAGCTGCGCACGCCCACGATGCTGGTTCAGGGGCAGTCGGACACCATCTTCAATCTGAATGACGCCACTGCGAACTACCTGGCGCTGAAGCAGGCGGGTGTGCCGGTAGCCATGATCTGGAACTGGGGTGGCCACGGGGCGTATTACTCGCAGCCCGGCGAATGCGAGGTTTATGGCGGTGATGTGCCGATTGTGCCGGATGACTGTTACCTGCCAACACGCGCGCTGCGCTGGTTTGACCGCTGGCTTCGTCAGGATGCGGGCGTCGACACCGGGCCCGAGTTCGCCTGGTTCCAGGACTGGCTGCCCTATGACGATTCCGGCTCCGCCGCCAGCCAGTATGGTCAGGCCCCGGAGTATCCGGCGCAGCCCTCGCGGCGTTTCTACCTTTCCGGGAGTGGTGATCTGGTCGACGCCGGCGCTGAGGTGGCCGCCGGTAGC
>JBFHON010000301.1:0-3398 GCA_041593295.1 Oceanococcaceae bacterium
GCCACCATCGCAGGCAGTCAGGCACGAAAGCGCCGCCAGTCCGGCGGCCCAGGAATATCTTTTCATGACGGGTACGTCCTTGTAGGGGGTTCTCCAGCGGCAAGCCGGCCATCGGTCGTAGCGACCGCCGCTGTGCTGTGCAACAGACCCAGCAAATACCGCGCCAACCCCCGTAGGCCGGTGCCCCGCACGCCAGACGCTAGAACCCGATCGGCACCGCCGCCAGCCATTTGGGACGCTCATGGGCTTCCGAACGCGGACACGCCTCACCGCGCCAGATCGCCCCGATAATGACCTTCGCGCTGTCCACCTCGAAATCGGTCTGACAGCCGACCATCACCGCGCTTTTGCCCACCGACAGGCCGCCGCTTTCAAAGAAGGAAGAGCCCACGCTGCGGGTCGTGGTGCTGCCGACATACACATGCATCTCATGCCCGTTCGGCGCCTGCACGATCTTGGTCGGCACACCCCAGCTCCGCCACAGCTCGATCGCGTCGCGTCCCTGCCAGGCGCTGACCACCTCGTCCCAGTAGTGAGTGCCAGGATCCGCCGGCGGTGCCGCCGCACAGCCTGCCAGCAACACCAGTCCGGCAGCAGACAGCAGCAGCCGGCTCCGCCCGGCGCGCATTGTGATTGACTTCCACATGTGTTCATCCTCCTCGTCACGGCCGGCAACAGTGCCGGGTCCCTGATTGCCTGATCGCTAGCGCGTTCCATGTTGAGCACTGGACACCGCGCGAATGCGCTCTGCCGGCACATGCAGTGCGGTCAGCAGGTACTCCTTGAAATCTGCCGCATAAGGCTGCTCGGCAATGGCATCAGCCATGCAGTTCAGCCAGGCCATCTTTTCGGCCTCGCCGATGGGCCAGTCGCGATGGAACAGCGGCAAGCGGATCGACCCGTAATGCTCGGCATACAGCCGCGGCCCACCCAGCCAGCCCGAGAGGAAGTAGGTCAATTTCCTCCTCGACTCGGCCAGGTCGTCCGGGTGCATTTCGCGAATCACGCGTGCGTCCGGCCGCTCGCTCATGCGGGCGTAGAAGGCATCGACCAGGCGCGTCAGCCCCTCCAGCTCACCGGCAGCCCGGTAGGAGTTCATGCCCTCGCCGTAAGGGAGGGAATTCATGGCACCATCACGCAGGCTGTCGTTCTTCATGGCGAAACCGGCGTCTGGTCCGCATGTGCCATCGCTTCCAGCGCAGCGACATCGGCGGACACGATTAGATCGAGGTGCCGGGTGATCCGGTCAATGCTCCAGTCCCACCAGGCGATGGACTCCAGCCTGACGACGACCTCCGGCGCGAAACGCGACCGCAACACCTGGGCGGGGTTGCCCCCGACAATGCTGTATGCCGGCACATCGGCGACCACTACCGACCGGGACGACACAATGGCACCGTTGCCGATCCGCACGCCGGGCATGATCAACGCCTCGTAGCCGATCCAGACGTCGTTGCCGATCACGGTGTCTCCCTTGTAAGGCAGTTCGCTCGGGTCGGGCGTTACCTTTTCCCAACCGTTGCCAAAGATCTGGAAGGGATAGGTCGAGATGCCGCTCATCTTGTGATTGGCACCGTTCATGATGAACTTCACGCCGCGTGCCAGCGCACAGAACTTACCGATGATCAGCTTGTCGCCAATAAACGGGAAGTGATAGAGCACGTTGCGCTCGAAATTCTCGGCGTCTTCCGGGTCATCGTAATAGGTGTATTCACCAATCTCGATGAGCGGGTTCTGCACCGTGTTCCGAATGAAACAGACCTGCGGAAACCCGTCCATGGGATGCTTGTTGCGGGGATCAGGGCCGTGCACGTGCTCTCCTTGGATAACGACATCTGTCCGAAGTAACAGACAGCCACACTGGCGGCGCACCGTACCGGTGTTACCACCTCTTCCTATTCCTATCTTGCGCCGTCCGCCGGCTTCATTCCAGTGTCGGGCCGACGCGAACGCCGGTGCGGTTTCAGCTCGAACCGGGCAACTGAACCAGCCGGCGGGCCTCGGCGACCAGGGTGCGTAGTGCCTCCTCAGCGTAGGCGCCCCGCCCAAGCACGCGGATGGCGACTGCGACTCCCAGCAGGGCCTTCGCGGTGTCCTGCGGGCTGATATCGCAGCGCAAAAGCTTGCGGGCCTGCCCCACTTCGATACAGCGGCGGAAAAAGGCCTCGATTTCACGCAAGCCGTTGATCACGACAGCACGCACATCCTCGGGCTGGTTTTCCAGGTCATGCGCGGTGTTGATCAGAAAACACCCCTTCCGCTCCGGGTCAGCCAGCGAACTCTCCACGGTGGCGTTCAGGAACCCATCGATTGCTGCTACGGGGTCATCCAGGGCCTCGAGCTTCGCCAGCAGACGTTGCCGATGCTCCCGGTCGTATTTCTCCAGCGTGCGCGCAAACAGCTGGCGCTTGCCACCAAAGGCGTTGTACAGGCTGCCCTTGTTCAGTCCCGTTCCTTGCAGCAGATCGGTGATCGAGGCCGAGTCAAAGCCCTTTTTCCAGAACACATGCATGGCCTGGTCGACGGCCTGCTCTTCATCGAATGATTTTACCCAGGGCATGGCGGAGCTCCGGCGAAACAAGGCGGACAGTTTAGTCTTTTTGTACCGTTTGTTCTACACATGACTCTACTAATACCTGATGCACACAATGCCGTTCTCAGAACTCCCTACGCCTATGCGATTGCACACTATTGAAACAGGCTATTGCGTGCATTGCATTTGCAGTCGCCTTGTTTATACCGTTCGGTCTATACTGCGCCCCACACGAAGAACAGCCGTTCTCAACAACACCCCCCGAACCCACAAGGACAGACCCATGAGCACCTTTCCCCTGCACGACACCAGCACCGCACCGGAAGCCAGCAAGCCCCTGCTTGCTCAGTCGCTGAGCGCATACGGCATGATCCCCGGCCTGCATGCCGTCATGGCGGAAGCGCCCGCCCTGCTGGAGGCCTACCAGCGCGTCCACGAACTGTTTACTGCGTCCAGCTTTGACAACGACGAACTGACCGTGGTCTGGCAAACCATCAACGTGGAACACGGCTGCCATTACTGCGTACCCGCCCATACCGGCATCGCCAAGAGCATGGGCGTCGATGACGCCATTTCCACCGCGCTGCGGGAGGAAACGCCGCTGCCGTCAGAACGGCTTGAGGCTCTGCGCCGCTTTACACTGGCGGTGGTGCGGGATCGCGGCGCGGTCAACCCGGAAGCGGTTGCGGTATTTCTGCAGGCCGGTTTCACAGCCCAGCAAATACTGGAAGTCGTTCTCGGTGTGGCGCAGAAAGTGATGTCCAACTACACCAACCACCTGGCCAACACCCCGGTAGACGAAGCTTTCCGGTCATTTGCATGGGAAAAAGCCGCCTGATCCGCACACCCGCAGCGGGCGCTGCAA
>JBFHON010000302.1:0-3396 GCA_041593295.1 Oceanococcaceae bacterium
ACACCGACCATGGCGGCACACAGACCGACGAATATGCACGGGCCACCGTCCTGCTGGCGGAAGCACTGAGCCGCGACGGACAGCACGCGGCCGCACAGTCGCTGCTGGGCGAACTGCGCCAGCTGATCCCGATCCTCGGCGCGGACAACCGCTGGATGATCCGCACCGAAATTGAAGCGGCCCGCGGCCACCTCGCAACCGGTGACTTTCCTGTAGCCGTGGATGCCATGCAGACGCTGCTCACCCGCCTGGATCAGAGCCACGGCGTGATGGATGGCCTCAGTGGCGAAGCCCGCCTGGTGCTGGCCCGGGGCCACGCCGCCATGCGGCAGTGGAACCCCGCCCGGGTGGCCGTGGAGCAGGCCTACCCGGCACTCAAGCGGATTGCCGGCGACGATCATCCCCTGATCCGCCAGACCGAGATGCTTCGCCAGCAGGTGGCCACCGCAAACACCCAGGCAACACACCATGCCGATTGACAGCGCAGGGCTGCTGGCGCTGATGCTGGCAGCGGGTTTTGCAGCCGGTTATGTCTGGCGCGGGACGCGCCGTGAACGCAGCGCCGTGCACAGCGCACAGCCCACACCGGCAGCAACAGACAGCACCGCCCGCCTGCAGGCCGCGAACGAGGAGCGGCTGCGCATCTATCGGGATCTGCACGATGACATCGGCGCAAAGATGCTGACGCTGATCCACACCCTGGACAACGAAACCCACGCGGACCTCGCCCGCGCGGTGATGCAGGACCTGCGCGACATCGTGTCCCGCTCGGCCCGGGCCGACGGCAGTTTGCTGGATATCCTCGCGCAGATCCGCGACGAAACCGAGCAGCGACTCGAAGCGCTGGATGTCCTGCTGCACTGGGAGCAGGACACCGCACTGCCGGACCCCCACCTCGATGACGGGCAGGCCCTGCACCTCTTTCGCATCGTGCGGGAAGCGGTGACCAACTCGCTGCGGCATGCGCACCCGCGCAGCATCCGCATCCGCTGCCAGCCCCTGTCCGAGGACCTGGTTCTGGATATCACCGATGACGGCCCCGGCCCGCGCCCGGAACAACGCGGGGCCGGCACCTCCGCGATGCGCCGGCGCGCCGAGGAATTGCAGGGTTCCATTCACTGGAACCCCGGTACCGAAGGCGGAACCAAGGTGCTGCTGCGGTTCCCGCTACCGGCAGCCACGTGACAGCCCACCTATCTGCGGGGGTGCGCCCTTGCCACGCCAGCATCGACAATATCCGCACACCCGAACCCCGGCTCCGGCATGACTGACGCCCTGCCAACGCATTCCATTCACCACGCGCTGATCGTGGAGGACCTCGGCGCGACCGCCACCTGGCTGGAGAATCTGCTGCAGGAAGCCTTTCCCCAGGCCCGCACCACCATCGTGGGCACGCTCGCAGCCGCGCGTCAGTCCCTGGCCACAGCGCTTCCGGATCTTGCACTGGTGGACCTGGGGTTGCCGGATGGCTCCGGTGTCGACCTGATCCGCGAAATGACCCGCAGTGCCCCCCAGTGCCGGACCATCGTGACGACAATCTATGCCGATGACCATCACCTGTTTCCCGCTTTGCACGCTGGCGCGCAGGGGTATTTGCTCAAAGACCAGACCAAGCAGCGCGTACTGCGCTCGCTGCAGGGCATCCTTTCCGGGGAACCACCGCTGTCACCGGCGATCGCGCAGCGTCTGCTGCGGGTTTTTGCGGCGCCGCCAACAGCAACCGAAGACAGCCTGTCACCGCGTGAGCGCGAAACCCTGACGCTGATCGCAAAAGGCTACAAATTGCCCGAAGTGGCGCAAAGCCTGGGAGTCACCCGGAACACCGCCTCCGGTTACATCAAGCTGGTATACCGCAAGCTCAAGGTTTCCAGCCGCGCGGAAGCGACACTCGAAGCCGCCCGCATGGGCCTGGTACGCACCGAATTCTGAGCGGGCGCGCCAGCCCAGCCCGTTATGCCCCCCATGTGGGGGGTACCGGCCAGACAGGCCCCCCGCTAATTTTGCGACTCACTTGTCACCACGAGTCTCGCGACCATGCGTACCACTGCTACTGTCATATCTCTTGCCAGTGCCACCCTGCTTGCTGCCTGCGCCAGCACGCCGCCCGCGCCCCCGCCGGACTACAACCCCGGGCTGGGCCCCGCCGCTCAGGTCGACGAATTTGTGCAGGCCACCAATGCGAAAAAGCGCGGCAAGCACCAGCGCGTGGCCCTGACATCCTGCGTGGTGGCCTTCGGCACCAAGACCAGTGGCTTCGCCCAGACCAAGGAAGGCACCTTCGCCTACCAGGACCCGGACAAAGTGCGTATCGAGGCCAAAGTCAGCACCTTGTACGAATTGCAGGGTGTTTCGAACGAGCGCCTGCAAGCCATCACCGACCAGGTGTGTGGCCGCGCCGAAAACCAGCTGGCCGCCTCGGGGCTTGACGTAATGCCGCATGCCGAACTGGCCCGGACTCCGCAATATCAGGCGCTGGCCGCCAAGGGCCGGGCGACACCGGTGAAATGGTCACTCGGCAAGTCCGACTACACCGTATACACCCCGACGGGCTGGACCCTGTTTGACCAGCGCTTTGACGGAACCGGGCGCACCCTGAAAAACATCTTCGGCGCCGCCACGCGCAACAGCCCGGAATCACTCGAGGCCCGGATGGTGAATGAACTGGGTGTCTCGGGTGTACACCTCGACATCATGATCGACTTCGCCAGCGTCTCCAGCAGCGATGCGAACTACACGGGCTTTGTCGGGCGCAATGTCGGCCGCGATGAAGCCCAGCTCAGCACCGCCATCAAGCTCGCCTCGACCGGCATGCTGAAAATCATCACCCCCGAAAGCGTCAGCTGCCACAAACTGGGGTGCGATACCACCATGCAGAGCTGGGCAACCTACCAGTCCAGACGGCCGCTGGTGTCATCCCAGCCCTTCTACACCGGCATGGTCGACATCCAGTCCACCGGCAGCAAGGCCGCCGAAGGCTTCGCCAGCATGGTGGGCATCGCCACCGCCTTGATGGGTGGAAGTGGTGGCTCTTACGATCACACCGAATGGGGCGTGCAGGCCGACCCCAACGCCTACACCGACATCGCTACCCGCTACGCCGCGCACTTCGTTGAACTGGCGGCGATTTCCCAGCGCCCCTGACACCATGACTCGTCAAAGCCCGGCACCAATGCCGGGATTTGTCTTGCCTGCTGGAAGGTACAGACACCGCTTCAAGGCGCTGCAAACGGCCATAGACTTGAATCGAACCCGGAATGACTTGTCAGGTGCGTGCCAGGTATGCGATTTACAAACCTGGATCATGGCTGAGAGCACCAGTCGAACTCCATTTGTTTTGCAGTTGCCACAGCCAATTGTTCGGAAGCCAGACGAGCGACAAGGTGCAAACTCATATGC
>JBFHON010000303.1:0-3346 GCA_041593295.1 Oceanococcaceae bacterium
CGCGCCCGCGCCCGCAAGCTGCAGGGCGCACGCATCGTCATGGAAGTCGTGTCCGTGACCGGCACCGAAGTGCTGATGATGGCGGCGGCCCTCGCCGAGGGCGAGACCATTCTGGAAAACGCCGCCAGGGAGCCCGAGGTGGTGGACCTGGCCGATTGTCTGCGGGCCATGGGTGCGCGCATTAGCGGTGATGGCACCTCCACCATCCGCGTGCAGGGGGTGCCGGCCTTGCATGCCGCGCAGCATGCCGTCCTGCCGGACCGCATCGAGACCGGTACCTTTCTGGTCGGTGCGGCGCTGACGCGGGGGGATATCACCGTTCGTGACACCAACCCGGAACTGCTGGATGCGGTGCTGCTGAAACTGATGCAGGCCGGCGCTTCGCTGTCCACCGGACCGGACTGGATCCGGCTGGACATGCAGGGGCGTCGCCCGCGCGCCGTCAATATCCATACGGCGCCACACCCGGCGTTCCCCACCGACATGCAGGCCCAGTTCTGCGCGCTGAATGCCGTGGCCGAAGGGGTTGGTGTGGTGACCGAAACGGTGTTCGAAAACCGCTTCCAGCACGTGCTGGAACTGTCGCGCATGGGCGCCGATATCCGCATCGAGCACAACACGGCCATCGTGCAGGGACGCGAGCGGCTGGACGCCGCGCCCGTGATGGCGACTGACCTGCGGGCTTCGGCCAGCCTGGTGATCGCGGCCATGGCCGCAGAAGGCACGACCAAGGTCAACCGGATTTATCACCTCGATCGCGGTTACGAACACATCGAAACCAAGCTGGCGGGGCTGGGCGCGGCCGTGCGCCGGGTTGCCTGACGGCAGGCCACAAGAAGGACACCATGAGTGGATTGACAATGGCGCTCGCCAAAGGGCGCATTCTGGAGCAGACCCTGCCGCTGCTGGAAAAGGTCGGGGTTCGCCCCTGCCAGGACCTGAGCAAGACGCGCGAATTGCGAATCGCGGCCGATGGCCCCGTGAGCAACCTGCTCATCGTGCGCTCCAGTGACGTGCCGACCTACGTGGAGTACGGTGCCGCGCAGCTGGGTATCGCCGGCAAGGATGTGCTGCGCGAATTCGCCAGCCCGACCCTGTACGAGCCGCTGGACCTGCACATCGCCAAATGCCGGCTGTGCGTGGCCGCACCGGTGGGCTGGACACCGCCCCGCAACCGCCGCTGGCGGGTGGCGACAAAGTATGTGGACCAGGCGCGCGAGCACTTTGCCCGGCGCGGCCAGCAGGTCGAGATCATCAAGCTCTACGGCTCGATGGAGCTGGCGCCGCTGGTCGGTCTGGCCGACCTGATCGTGGACCTGGTCGATACCGGGAATACGCTCAAGGCCAACGGTCTGGAGCCCATCGAAGACATCAACTTCATCAGCTCGCGGCTGATCGTGAACAAGGCGGCCATGAAGGTGCAGAGCGAGGCCATACAGAGCTTCGTCAAGGCGCTGGGTCAGGTGGTGGTCCGGTGATGGAAGCGCAGGCGGTTGCGATTCGCCGACTCGACAGCCGTGACTCGGATTTCGCCGCGTCCCTGGCAACGTTGAGCGCGACCGAGCCGGTTGCCGACCCAACGCTGACCAGCGCGGTCGCCGACATCATTCGCAACATCCGCGAGACCGGTGATGTCGCCCTGCTCGACTATGCACAGCGCTTCGATGCCGCCTCGGCCACCACGGCCGGCGCCCTGGAGATCCCGCGGGAGCAGTGGGAGCACGCGCTGGCCACCTTGCCGGTGGAGCTGCGAGAGGCGCTGGAAGCCGCCGCTGCCCGTATCCGCGCCTATGCGCAGGCGCAGAAGCCGGCGGATTTCTGGATCGAGGATGAGCACGGCAACCGTTTTGGCCAACGGCATACGCCGCTGGACCGGGTCGGTGTCTATGTGCCGGGCGGCAAGGCCAGTTATCCCTCATCAGTCCTGATGAACGTGATCCCCGCCCGTGTCGCGGGCGTGGGCGAGGTGATCATGACCGCACCGGCACCCGAAGGGCAGCTGAGTGCTGCGGTACTGGCCTGCGCCGCCATTGCCGGCGTCGATCGCCTGTTCCAGGTCGGGGGGGCGCATGCGGTGGCGGCGATGGCCTATGGCACCGAAACCGTTCCCCGCGTCGACAAGATCGTCGGCCCCGGGAACGCCTGGGTGGCCGCCGCCAAGCGGCAGGTCTTCGGCCAGGTCGGGATCGACATGATCGCCGGGCCTTCGGAGGTGCTGATCCTGGCGGATGGCTCGGCCCCTGCGGCCTGGATGGCGCTGGACCTGTTTGCCCAGGCCGAGCACGACGAGCAGGCGCAGTCGATCCTGGTCTCGCCGGATGCGGCCTATCTGGATGCCGTCGCTGCAGCGATGCAGGAACTGATTGCCACCCAGCCCCGCGAGGCGACCATTCGCGCGGCATTGCAGTCGCGCGGCGCCCTGATCGCCGTGCCGGATATGGACGCGGCCTGCGAGCTGGCCAACCACTTCGCTGCCGAACACCTGGAGCTGGCTGTCGACAACCCGGAGGCCCTGCTGGAAAAGATCCGGCATGCCGGGGCAATCTTCCTCGGGCCCTGGTGCCCGGAAAGCTTTGGTGACTATTGCGCCGGCCCCAATCACGTGCTGCCAACAGCAGGCACGGCCCGTTTCGCCTCGCCGCTGGGGGTGCATGACTTCATCAAGCGCTCCAGTCTGCTGCGGGTGCAGGGCGCTCAGGGCGCCGCGCCACTGGCCGCGATCAGCAACACGATGGCGCAGAGCGAGGGGCTCACGGCGCATGCCCGCTCCGCCGCCGTGCGTGGCGAACCCGGGCAATGAGCACGCTGGCATGGAACCCGGCGCTGGCGGCGATGCAGGCCTACCAGGTGCCGGACGCGCAGGGCATGATCAAGCTGGATGCGATGGAAAACCCGTATCCGCTCCCGGAGCCGGTCGCCACGGCCTTCGCGGCAAAGGTGGCGGACTGCGCCACCAACCGCTACCCGGATGCCGCTGCGCGCAAGCTGAAGGCGCAGATCCAGCGGGTATTCCCGGTCGACGATGGCTGCGGTTGTGTGCTGGGAAATGGTTCGGACGAGCTGATCGCCATGCTGATGCAGGCGATCCTTGCGCCCGGCGCAACGGTTCTGGCCGTGGAACCATCCTTCGTGATGTACCGGCATCTCGCCCAGGTACTCGGGCTGAAGTTTGTCGGTGTACCGCTGGGTGCGGATTTCAGCCTGGACATGCCGGCTGTGCAGGCTGCGATCGTGGAGCACCAGCCACAGCTGATTTTCATTGCCAGTCCGAACAACCCCACTGGCAACCTGTTCCCGGTGGAGCAGCTCGACGAGCTTGCGCGCCAGGCGCCGGGGCTGTTCGTGC
>JBFHON010000304.1:0-3341 GCA_041593295.1 Oceanococcaceae bacterium
ATAGACCGCAACGGCTCTGGCGCGGTCCGCGTTGGCGGCGGCCAGAGCATTGGCCGTTTCCTTGTAGGCGTGCTCGCCCTCTTTGACCTGCATGTCGACGATGTCGCACAGCTGCTCGAGCAATGCGGCGGCGCGCTGGTCAAACTCATGGCTTTCCGGCGTCGACTGCTCGCTTTGCGCCTGGGCGTCGATTTGCGCCACCAGGTCCGCAATGCGTTCGCGCAGTCTGCTTTCCGCTTCAAGAGAGCGTTGCACCTGGCTGGACAGCTCATCCAGCACGGAACGAACGCCCTGCTGCTTTTCCAGTACACGCTTCCACGCCGTACGGGCTTCGTGCTCATTGATCGCGGCGCGACGCCCGGAGGCATAGGACAGCGGCAGCAGAAACAAAGCCATGAAACCGAGAAACAGGACCGAAAAAATCACAACCGACATACCGTAAAGCTCCAGAGCGTGATTGGTCTCCGACAGGCAAGAGACCCGAAAAGTTTTGCCACGCATGCAAGCTCGGAGCCGCGCCATGCGCAACGCCGCTTCGGGGCTGGCCCGACTGGCCGTCGGGCCTTTATCAGCCTACGATTCCGACGAGAATGAAGTGATAGATAGCACTGATAACCGCCAGTGCCATGACCACCGCACTGACCTGTACCAGACCATCCCGCTCCATCAAACCGATCCCCATGAATATGACCACGAACGCCGGGCCCAGGTTCGTGAACGGGAAGGGAAGCGCAATCAGCATTCCCAGCAACACAATGACCAGGCCATTGAGGCGGTCAATAATGGGCGCCTCAGAAAATTTCCAGCGCGGCCGCACCCACTTCTCCGCAGCCCGCACCCGTGGTTCGAAGGCCAGCAGCGCTGCCCTCACCGTTTTCCCCGGCAATTCACGATCCAGAACTGCCTGCGGTAACCAGGCGCGCGTCCTGCCTGCAGCCATTTGTGCACCGAGAATTGCCACGAGTGCACCGGAAAGCAAGGAGACCACCGGCACAGCGCTGAGTATGGCGACCAGGACCAGCAGCATGCCGAAGGTCCGATCTCCTAGCCGCTCGGTGAGTGTCCGCAGAGATAGGTTCGGTTGCAGCGCGCGCTCGGCCAGTGCAAGCAGAACATCCGAGGTGCGCGTTCTCGACCCGGCAGGGACAGCGAACAGCGGCCGATGCCCGTCACCTGGCGACGTCGTATTTGCCACGGACTAGTGACCGAGTGGAATCTTGCGTGCACCCCACCAGGAACCCGCCGTGGCCTCGCCCTTAACGATATGATCGATGCCCCGTACGGGCTCGAGCGCGGCCAGCGTGAGAAAAGCGATCCGGATTTGCGGGTCAGAAATCAGTTCCATCGCCTCAATCTACCGCAGTGACGCCCGGCTCACGAACCGAGGTGCGTTGGGACAACAACCGGACACCCTTCGATGCAGTCCATCCGGCTGACACCATGACTGTCACTCCACACACCCGCGCACAGGTTGCCGCCCTGCTGGGTCGCGACCCCGTGGGCTTGCAAGCAGTCGCCGTGACCGCGCCTGACGGGCGCCCCGTCGTCATTCGCGTGGCTTCGCTGGTGGGTGGAAAGCCCTTCCCCACTTTATTCTGGCTGGTGGATCCCGACCTTATCTACCGCATCGACCAGGCCGAGGCCAACGGGCTGACACACCGGTTTCAGGCCCGGCTCGATGCCGATCCAGAGCTCAGAGCACGCATCGTCGCCGACCACGAGGCCCACATCGCCCTTCGCAGCAGCTACCTCACGCAAAGCTGCCGCAACCAGATCGCCGAGCAAGGTTTCAGCGCCGCACTGGAACGCCGGGGCATTGGCGGAATCGGCAACTATCGTCGCATCCGTTGCCTGCACACCTGGTACGCCGCCCACCTGGTCGTACCGAACACCATTGGCGAGATGCTGGATGACTGGTGGCGGGAAGGCCCAACACCGAGAGACTGCTGACGCGGGCTCCACTGAGACTCAGACAGCTCCCGCATGGGTTGCCAGCCGCCAACCAATACCGCGTCACCCCGCTCCTGCGCAACAGAGCCAGTACACTCGGACACTCTGTAAATGAGGACGTGAACATGAAGCGACTTGTGCTTGTCACCGCCCCCCTTTTCCTGGCTTTCCCCGCCATGGCGGATTACGCGGACTGCGATCAGTATGAGGAAGTTCACGAAAGCGAACGGTCCACTTTTGACGCACGGTTTCGCAATTACGACGAGCGCGTCCTCATGCCACTCCGTCGGCAGATTGCCGACATCGACCAGGACCTTGGGGATGCTGCGGGCTTCGAAAAACAGATGCGCGAGCTGGAAAAGAAAAACCGGGGACTGCAAGGCGACAACCGGGGTGCGCACAAGAAAAAGGCCAAAGAAGAAAGCCGGATTCAGAGCAACCAGCGGCTGATCGCGGAAAAGCGCCGCCAGATCACGGATGCCGATGCCGCGGGAGAGACCAAGCGAGCCAACAAGCTGCGCGACCAGATCTCCAAACTGACGAAAAAGATCGGCAATCTGGAGGCCTCCATCGCAAAACGCGAGATCAACATCGCAGACCGCGAGCGCAGAATCGCGGCCAACAACGCTGAAATCTCCCGACTTGCGAGCGCGCTCAAACGCAGCAATGCCGACGAACTGCTCTCACAACGCCGTTCCATTGACGACAAGCTCCAGCAACAAACCGACACCCTCGAAAACGCTCGCCGCGTGGTCGATGTAACCGCCGCCGCTATTGACCTGTGCGAGGCCTATGCTGACTTGCGGGCGCAAGTCGAGGGCCGTCCCTAGCTGAGGGGAACACGGGCTCGGTCACAGACCCAGGCGTGACAGGCTCTCGCTATAGGCCCGGCAGGCAGCGAAGATGTCCGCTGGCTTGTTACCTGCACCTTCCACGATGTCGCGTTGGCAATATGCACTGCGTGGGACGTACTCGCCCATGATGTCCGCCGGCTCGGTGCCCTGCGGCACGTTGTGTATGGTCTCGGCAAAGCCTGGCTGCGGCAGCATGTGGCGGTAGATCAACAAAGCGTCGACATATGGCCCCCAGGGAAGCCAGTCGACGCCATTCTCGGCCAGCGCATTGATCGGGCGGTCGGCCGTGTCAGACACCATCACCGTGAAATAGCCCTGGTCATCCAGGTGCGCCTGATAGTCTGCGATACAGCCAACGTAGCGCTGCGTGGGCAAATCGTTCTGACAGACCGACCAGTAGCGCAGCTGCTCGGCGTCAAAGGGCGCCCCGGGCTGGTCGCGGTAACTGGGCGCCTTGGCCCGAATCATGACCACGTTGCCATAGCTGCGACTGAACAGATTGGTCGTGTAAGCGTTGTGAATGTTTGACAGAAAGCC
>JBFHON010000305.1:0-3304 GCA_041593295.1 Oceanococcaceae bacterium
GACAGGGTGACCTGACCGAACGCGGCCAGCGACCGGGACTGCTGATCAAAGAACTGGAAGATGCCGTCCTGCAGGTCCACCTGCGGAACCGGCAGCAGGTCCGTCAGCAAGCCGATGGGCAGGCCATCGGGACCACCCAGAGCGGCGATGCCGGCCGGGGTCAGGGCAAACTCGGCGATGTCCTCGCCCAGCGCCACATCCACCGAGATTGCCATGTCGCTGTCGAAAGCAAACAGCCCGCCGACGTATTCGGCGTCCATTCCCAGCACGCTGAATCCGCCGCTGGCACGCAACTCCAGCGAGTCCTGCACGTAGGTGTGATGAACATTAACCTTGGCCAGGTCGGCGGCACTGACATCGAAGTCCATCCGGATGCGATTGTCCAGCGTTGCGTGCCCGTAGATGCCGAGCAGGTCATGGTTCTCGGTCAGCTGGTAGTCAGCCGCTGTGTGCAACAGGCCGGAGGTGTGATCGACGAACCCCGGCAGGTCGAAGGTGGTGCGGAAGTTGTAGGGGTTGTCCTCGGTCGTCGGGTCCTTGCTCTGCGCGTAGTCGAGGGCATCGGGGTCGACGTCATACAGCTGCCAGTTCGGGTAGTTGGTGTACATGTCGGACATCTGTCCGCCCACCCGGAGCTGCAGACGGTCGCTGACATCGTAGCTGGCCTTGATCCGCGCTCCGTACTGGTCGAAAGCCAGCTCGCGGCGGTCCAGAAAATGGTTGCGCACCTCGCCGCCGTTCTTCCAGGACATCGCCGAGACCCGCGACAACAGGTTGTCCGTGAGTGGCTGGTTGACCACCACCTCCATGCGCTGCTGGTCGTCCTGCCCCGCAGTCAACAGCATGGAGCCTGAGCGCTCCGGCTCGGGCACGCCGGTCGCGAAGATCAGCACCCCGGCGATGGTGTTCTTGCCGAACAGCGTGCCCTGCGGACCCCGCAGTACCTCAACCCGGCTGATATCGAACAGGCCGTCGGGAATGAACTCGGTACGGCCCAGCGAAATGTCATCCACGATGATGCCGACCGACGGCTCCAGACCGACGTTGTAGGAGTCGGTACTGAATCCGCGCACGCCAATGCTCGGTGCCTGCGCATCGGTATCCAGCTCCAGGTTCGGCACCAGGTTTTCGATCCCCTCGGCCCCGAACACCCCGGAATCCCGCAGCGTATCGCCACCAATCACGCTGACCGCGACCGGCACTTCCTGCAGGGTCTGCTCGGTTTTTTGCGCGGTGACCACGATTTCCTCGACCACCCGTCCGCGTCGCGGACTGACAGGGGCTTCGCGTTCCGGTTCCGGCAAGGCGATGGTGCGCGCGTAGGGCGAGGACGCATCGGTTTCGTCAGCACGTTCCGGTTCGCCGCTGTTCCCCGAAGCTGACGAATCGGCAGGTGCACTGTCGGCCGGCTGCTCCTGCGTCGGCTCATCGGCGAACAGAAAATCCAGTTCGTCATCGTCGGCCTGCACCGGCATGGCCAGCAGGGCGATGCTGCAGAACGTGGCCAGGGCCAGACGTTGCGTGATTGTTTCGGAAATTGATTTCTTGCCTTGGACGCGCATGAATCCGGCTCACCCCAACTGATTGTTGCTTGCTCCACGATACCGTGAACACGGGGTTCTTCGTGCAAAAACCCCGCCAATTGCCGGATCACTCCTGCCTGTACGTCCTACCCGCCGGCTGCCAGCCCTGCTCAGAGCAGACGCGAAAGCATGGCCCGCAGCGCCGCCGGCTTGACCGGCTTGCGCAGCACCCGCATGTTGGCTGCCGCCGCATCCCGCGCCGAAGCCTCGGTATTGTCGGCCGTGACCAGCACCGCTGGCAGCTCCTTTTCGGCCCGCATGCGCAAGGTGCGCACCACATCCACCCCGATCACATCATCGTCCAGGTGATAGTCAGCCAGGATGGCCTGGGGAAACCAGTCGCCCACCACGGCGGCCAGGGCCTCCTCGGGGCGTGCGGCAGTCCTGACCTCGCAACCCCAGGACTCCAGCAGCGCACACATGGCCGCCAGCACCGCCATGTCGTTGTCGATGCACAACACCCGCATGCCGGCCAGACGCGCGGTCTGCCGCGTTTTCAGGTCCGCACCAGCCGGGCTGGCGTTTACCCGCGCCCGGCTGCGGTTCAGTTCCAGGGCGAAGCAGGAACCCCGGCCGGGCTCCGAGTGCAACCGGATAGGGTGCCCGAGCAAACGGGCCATGCGCGCACAGATGGCCAGACCCAGCCCGAAGCCCTTGTCGCTGTCGGCCTGTGCCGTGGCCAGCCGCGCAAACTCCTCGAAGATCTGCTGCTGATCGGCCGGCTTGATTCCCGGCCCGGTATCCCAGACCTCGATGCGCACCTGCTCCCCACAGCGCCGCACTCCGAGCAGCACGCGCCCCCGCGGGGTGTAGCGCAACGCATTACTGAGGAAATTCTGCAGAATGCGCCGCAACAGGATCGGGTCGCTCTCGACGATCACACTGCTCTGCCGGATGCGCAGGGCGATGCCCTTTTCTTCCGCCAGCACCGAGCATTCCCGGCTCAGGGTTTCCAGAATGTCGGCCAGCCGCACCGGCTGCAGGCGCGCCTCCCAGACACCGGCATCCAGCCGGGAAATATCGAGCAGGTCCGACAGCAGGCTTTCCATCGACTGCAGCGCGCGCTCCGCATTGACCAGCGACTCGGCCGTCGTCGGGCTCGCAACGGCAGCGCCCTGACGGGCACTGGCAACAAACAGCCGCGCCGCATTCAACGGCTGCATCAGGTCATGACCGGCCGCCGCCAGAAAGCGTGTCTTGCTGCGGGTTGCCGTTTCTGCTGCAGCCTGCGCCACCTGCAATTGGGCATTGGCATTTTCCAGGGCCTGCGTCCGCTGCGACACCCACTGCTCCAGCGTGAGATTCGCCTGCTGCAATTCCTGCCGCACCTGAATGAAGTCGGTGATGTCGGTGAACGTGGTCACGAATCCGCCCCCCGGCATCGGGTCGCCCCGCACATCCAGCACGGTCCAGTCGGGCATCCGTCGTTCGTGCCGGTAGGCTGTATGAGAACGCAGGTGCTGCAGCCGACGCTGGATGCTCTCCTCCGGGTCGCCGTCCCCAAGCCAGCCGCGCTGCGCGTTGTAACGCAGAATCCTCTCGATGGATTCGCCTTCGGCCAGCATGTCCTCCGGCAACTGGAACAGCTTTTCGTAGGAGTGGTTCCAGGCGATCAGCCGTTGCTCGGCATCGACCACGCTGACCGCCTGGCTGAGACTGTCGAGCGTGGCCTGCAGCAAATCGCGGTTGAATCGGGCGACCCCCGAAGCCTGCTCGATGGC
>JBFHON010000306.1:0-3303 GCA_041593295.1 Oceanococcaceae bacterium
CCGGAATCGGGCCAGCCGGGGCTGTGAGCATGCGCGCGGAATAAGCCGCCGGCCATAGTGCGGGCTGCACGAAGGCATCAACATTTCACGCAAACCCTGTAGTGATTCCCCGACATCACTTCGAAGAAACCCTGTTGTTACCGCGCCGAACCGCCCAGGACATCCTTTGGCGTTTCCGGTGGCGCAAAATGTCAAACCGGGCGTCAGCTAGCGTCAAGCCAGAGCGGACTCGCATTGCCGACAATGCACGGCTGACTAATGCTGGCAAGGCTGCGTGCATGACACGCTGACCTGTTCGAGAACCTTGGGAGCCGCATCGCGGCATCCCGCCGTGTGTGCACTGTGAGGACGAAAACAATGAATCTACTGCTGACGATCACGCAAAAATGGGGCGTGACGGGCCTTGTAGCCCTGAGTTTGCTCAGTGCCTGTGATTCAAACAACACCTCCGCGCCGCGCGATTCGGCGAGCCCAACGCCCACCAGCAGCCCGAGCCCCACCAGCGTTCCCGGCCCAACCAACCTGCCGGTGCCTACGCTGCAGCCAACCCCTACTGACACCCTGACGCCGGGAACGACCGCATCGCCGAGTCCCTTTCCGACGGCCAGCGCCAGCCCGACTCCGACCACATCACCGACTCCGCCCACGTCACCGACGACCGCGGCCAGCCCGACTCCCAACCCTTCGAGCGGACCTACGGGCGTACCCACACCACTGCCCACGGTATCGCCACCGGTAACGCCTACGCCGACACCGACCTCCGTCGCAGCAACCGGGCGCAGCTTCCTGATCCAGGATGGCCCGGATGAAGAAGACCAGACGCTGGCTGCCTTCTTTTCTGCCCGCAACGGCGACACCATCGAGTTTGGCGAAGGCACCTTCGATTTCACCACCACGCTGGTGATGTCGCACAAGGCGAACATCCGGATCAAGGGCCAGGGCATGGACAAGACCGTGCTCTACTTCGAGAACAGCGGGACGCCGGAAGGCCTGGCGCTCAGCCACATGAATGGCATCTTCATCGAGGACCTGACCGTTCTCGACACGCCGGGATTCATGATCAAGATTTCCGACTCGGATCACGTCACGCTGAAGAATGTGCGCGCGATGTGGTCCAGCGGCGACGGTGGAATGGACCCGGAAGTCCCGTCCACGCTGGATACCCAGTGCGTGCATGAGCTCTCGGCGGTTGAAGCGTTCGGCACCTACACCGACAGCAACGGCCTGGTTCGTCGTTACACCGTGGACAGCAGCAATGGCGGCTATGCGATCTACCCTGTCCTCTCCAACAACATCCTGCTCGACAACGTGATCTCGCTGGGGGCCTCAGACGCCGGAATTTATGTCGGCCAGTCCAACGACGTGATCGTGCGCAACAGCGAAGCCCTGTTCAACGTGGCCGGTTACGAGATCGAAAACACCGACAACGCCGACCTCTACGACAACGTCGCGCACTGCAATACCGGCGGTTTTCTGGTCTTTGACCTGCCCGGCATCAACCAGTATGGCGAGCGCACGCGCATCTTCGACAACTACACCGGTTACAACAACCAGGAAAACTTCGCACCCGGCGGTATCGTGTCGATCGTTCCTCAGGGTGTCGGCGTATTGCAGCTGGGCTACGACGAAGTCGAGTTTTTCCGTAACCAGGTCGAATACAACCGCACGGTAGGCTATGTGACGGTCAGCCACGAGCTGGTCGAAGGCAAGGCCGTACATCCGGACAAGCGCATGGACCTGTACGCCGAAGGCGTGCACATCCACGACAACACCTTCGTGTCGAACGGCCTGCTGCCGCAACCGCCAAAGGCAGGCGCGTTCACCTGTCTTGAAGGCACGGGCCCGGAATTCGACTCCGTACCGCCCTGTATACCAACCGATTTCGACGACTCGCATACCTCCCTGTTGCCCACCCTGGTCGTCATCAAGGCGGCACAGGCCCTCGATGGCTACGGACTCACCGGGGCCCACATCGTCTGGGACGGCATGTACGACGAAGCGGCCAACGACTGCGACCTGGCTCCGGAGTTTGCCAGCAAGGTGGACCACAACGGCAAGCCGGATTTCGACGGCAGTGACTTCCCGGCCTGCCTGTACAACAAGTACAAGTTCGATGACCCCGCAGACCCGACAACGCGGCGTCACCCGCTGTACTGGCAATGCATCCCGGCTTCAGGCCAGCCCGGGGGCAACACCTTTTCGCCGGATGCGCGCCCCTACCTGAACTTCCAGGACACGGACCCGACGAACCCACCGCTGACCGATATCGGCGCCCATGACTGCCCTGCACTCTTTGGCAAGCAGCTCGACCCGCTGCCCGCCGCTGTGGTCGAGGAGTTTGTCCCGGGTGAAAACGGAGCGGACACGCTGTCAGATGAAGAAGTGCTGGCGATCTGTGAAAACTACAGCGGCAACTTCATCAACCATGAGGCCCTGCCATACAACTGCCCGAAGCTGTCGCACTACAACCTGTTCGCGGATGCGACGGACCCGCGCAGCGGCTTCAACGAGGGCGGCATTCTGTATGACCTGACCACACCGCTATTCTCCGACTACGCCAGCAAGTACCGGGTGCTGTTCCTGCCACCCGGCGGCCAGGTCACCTGGAACGAAGGTGGCAGCAGCATGCCCAATGCCACCCTCGACTTCCCCGTGGGCACGGTCATCGCAAAAACCTTCAGCTTCAAGAACGGCGCCGATGAAAACATCGTCGAAACCCGCCTGCTGATTCATCGCGATGGCGGCGACGGCACCTCCCTGTGGGAAGGCATGGCCTACCAGTGGGAAACCGATGGCAACGGCAACCGCACCGATGCGAAGCTCGCGCTGTCCGGCGCGACACTGTCGGCAAGCTGGAATTACCCGGACCCGGATCCCGCGGTCACCAAGACCTACGTCGGCTCTACCGACTCCTACGTGATTCCGCACCCCAACCAGTGTGGCAGTTGCCACTCCAATGAAGATCGGCAGCCCGGGGATGCCCCCATCGGACCCAAGGTACGGCTGATGAACCGGCCCATGGACTACGACAACGACGGTGTCGCCGATGCCAACCAGCTCCAGCACTGGGTGGATCTCGGTCTGCTGACCGGGGCCCCGGATCTGGGTGTGGATGCCGAACTGATTGCCGTCAACGCTCAGCGCCTGCCACGCTTCGACGTGCCCGGTGACCGCTCCATTCTGCCCGGCGTCCAGCGCAACCATCCGGAAGCCTCCGCTGAACACAACATCGAAAAACGGGCACGCGCCTGGCTGGAAACCAACTGTGCGCACTGCCACAACCGCAAAGGCCTGGCGAGCAGC
>JBFHON010000307.1:0-3239 GCA_041593295.1 Oceanococcaceae bacterium
CGCTTTTCAGCCGGTCGTTGCGCTCGTTCTGCGCATCGAGTTGGCCGTTGTAATAGACAATGACCGTCAGACAGACCCCCGCGCCCGCGGCGGCGACCGTGCCCAGCAGAACCCCAAACTGCTTCTTGCGCTGCTCCCTGCGTTCTGCCCGCCAGTCCAGCAGGTTGACGCGCAGAATATTCATGCTCGGTGGAGAAGAGTTGCTCATTGGCTATCACTACAGCGTAGTCCGAGGCCAATCGCAAGCAACATGCCTGGCGCCTGCGAACTGATGACCGATTTGCGCACATTGGAACCGATCTTGAGGTGGGAGAACGGATCCGCGGTTTCGGTGGGAATGCCCAGCTTTTCCTCGATTGCCGCTGCGATGCCTGGAATGCAGGCGATGCCGCCGGAGAGAATCAGCCGGTCGAGGTTCGAGTATTCGTTGAAATTGGCAAAGAACAGCTGCAGTGCGCGGTCGATCTGCTGCGCGAGGTCATCGATGAAGTAGGGCAGAACCTCGCCGGAATAGTCTTCCGGCAGGTTGCCCGAGCGCTTGGCCGCTTCGGCCTCCTCGGTAGACATGCCGTAGTGACGCATGATGTCTTCCGTGAGCTGACGTCCGCCGAAGCCCTGCTCCCGCCGGTAAATGCACTTGTTGCCGTCGAATACCGACAGCAGTGAACGGGTCGCGCCGATGTCGCAGAGCATCGAGATGCCCGTTGATTCACTGGAGAGCACCAGGTTGCCCGCAGCGTTCTCGAGCGCGAACTCTTCGATATCGACCACGGTCGCCGTGAGGCCCGCAGACTCGATCGCCGCCAGGCGCTCGTCGATGGTCTCGCTGCGGCAGGCGGAGAGCAGTACTTCGTTGGTGCCGTCGCCATGCGGTGCCGGGCCAAGGATGGTGAAGTCCAGGTTCACCTCGTCGATCGGGTAGGGAACATACTGGTCGGCTTCGAGTCGAATCTGTTCCTCCATGTCTCGCTCGGAAAGATGGTTGGGCAGCGTGATCGTCTTGGTGATGACCGGGCTACCGCTCACCGCGATCGCAGCATTGCGACTCTTGATGTTCAAGTGCTTGAGCATGCGCGCAATGACCTTGCCAACCTCCTCCGGCTCGCTCACTTGGCGTTCGTTCATCGACGTGACAGGTTGCTGGTCCTGGCCGCATGCCAACAGCGTAAAGCCGTTGCCGTCAAATCGCATTTCCACGATTTTGACGGATGATGCGCCAATGTCCACGCCGACCAGCGTTCTGGACTTGTCGCCGAACAGTCTGAAACTTCGGGTCATAGGGTCTCCAGGCAGGGGGTCATTGCTGTGCGCCGACAGATTGCAAAGGTAATATATATGCGCGATGCGTGCACAGCCTCAGTGTATATAGGTGCCGCGAATGACGGGGGTTCGAGCCGGTTTTCGTGCCCAATGTCTCGGAGCAATCGTCGCAGTGCGCATTGCTCATCTTCAATTTGGCAGGTAAATGGCTCGTTTCTTCAAATCCCTTGTCCTCGCCAGCCTGGCGTTCGGAATGATGGGGCTGGTGGCAATTGCCGCCGTGCTGGTGCATTTTTCACGGGATCTCCCCGAGGTTGAGCAGGCTCAGGATCTGGAACTGCACCAGCCTTTGCGCGTTTACGCGCAGGATGGACAGCTGATCGGTGAATTCGGGGCTGAGCGACGCGAACCTCTGGACTGGGAGCATGTGCCCCAGGTCCTGATCGATGCCTTTCTGGCCGCCGAGGATGACCGCTTTTACAGCCACCCCGGTGTCGACTACCAGGGCTTGTTGCGCGCTGTCTGGGTGTTGATCCAGACCGGAGACAAGGCGCAGGGAGGGAGCACGATCACCATGCAGCTCGCACGCAACCTGTTTCTGTCCAATGAAAAGAGCTATGTGCGCAAGATTCGCGAGATCCTGCTGGCGCTGGAGCTGGAGCGGCGATTCGACAAGAACGAGATTTTGCGGCTGTATCTCAACAAGATTTATCTGGGGCAACGCGCCTATGGTGTTGCTGCCGCTGCCCGTATCTACTATGGCAAACGGGTTGACGACCTGACATTGGATGAGGCGGCAATGATTGCCGGGCTGCCCAAGGCGCCGTCCGCGTACAACCCGGTTGCCAACCCGCGTCGCGCCCGTTTGCGCCGGGACTATGTGCTGCGGCGCATGCGCGAGCTGGGCAAGATTACCGTCGCTGACGAGCTGGCAGCGAAGGAAGTCCAGGTTCTGGCCAAGCTGGCGCCTGCGCCGGTGCAGCTTTCGGCGAATTACGTGGCCGAAATGGTCAGGGCCGAAATGTATGGCCGCTACGGTGAGGCGATCTATACCGCGGGGGTCGAGGTGTACACCACCATTGACGCGGACCTGCAGCGCGCCGCCACTGCGGCCGTGCGCGAGGGCGTATTGGGTTATGACGCACGGCATGCCTGGCGTGGCGCTGCTGCAGTGCGCGGCCTGGAGTCGGGAGCGCCTCTGGCGAATCTGGTCGAAGCCTCGGAGCAGGAGCGCATCGAAGCCGCCGAGGAACTGCTGGAGGATATTCCGGTGGTCGGGGGGCTGCGTCCGGTGGTGGTTGTCTCCCGCGAAGAGGGTGGGCTGCTGGTGCTGGGGCTAGACGGACAGATCATCGCGCTCGGGGAGGACGCCATTGCCTGGCCGGAGGCGCGTGCCTTGCCTGCGGGCAGTGTGAGTTACGTACGTGAGCGACCACGGGACGGTGCGGTGCTGCTTGCTCAGGTGCCCCAGGTGCAGTCAGCCCTCGTCGCTGTTGATCCCAACAATGGCGCATTGCGTGCGGTCGTTGGTGGCTTTGATTTCTTCGTCAGCAAGTTCAACCGGGCCACCCAGGCTCTGCGGCAGCCGGGGTCGAGTTTCAAGCCTTTCCTGTATTCGGCCGGGCTTGACGCCGGGCTGACAGCGGCAACCGTCATCAACGATGCACCGGTGGTCTTCAATGACCCGGCTCTCGGCGGGGCGTGGAAGCCGGAAAACTACGATGGCCGCTTTCGCGGGCCGACCCGGTTCCGGGATGCACTGGTCCGCTCGAGCAACCTGGTGTCGATCCGGGTGCTGCAGGAAGTGGGCATTGCCCGGTTTCGTGACTATGTGAGTCGCTTCGGTCTTGATAACCGCAAGCTTCCCCAGGACCTTTCCATTGCCCTGGGTAGCGGCACCTACAGCCCGGAAGACCTGGCGACGGCCTATGCCGTGATTGCGAACGGCGGCTGGAAAGTGGAGCCCTGGTATATCAGCA
>JBFHON010000308.1:0-3190 GCA_041593295.1 Oceanococcaceae bacterium
CCGGAGTTGCCGGTTGCGTGGGTTTATCCGCGACCACGGCCGCGCTTCGAACGCATCAAGGGCTATTTCTCGCCGCCGCTGGATGCGGCCACGCTGGCTCGGGACCTCGAGCAGATCATTCACCCCTGACCGGGCACAAGCATGCTTGCCGATCACACCTTTGTCGCGCTGCAGCGTGTCATCCCGACGGTCGCCCTGACCGGCCTGGCGCATCACATTGCCGCATCCGAGAACCCGCGCATCGCGCAATGGCTGATCCGCCAGGCGATCAAGGCCTTCTCCATCGACCTCAGCGATGCACTGGAAGAAGACCCGGCGAAGTACCCCAGCTTCAACGCCTTTTTCACCCGGGCCCTGAAGCCGGAAGCCCGCCCGCTGGCACCGGCTCCGTCCCTGCTCAGTCCGGTGGACGGCAAGGTTTCGCAGCTCGGCCGCATTCAGGACGGGCGCATCTTCCAGGCCAAGGGGCTGAGCTATACCGCCGCTGAGCTGCTGGGCAGCGAGGAACGCGCAGACAGCTACGCCGACGGAGCCTTCATCACCATCTACCTGGCGCCGTCCAACTATCACCGCATCCACATGCCGCTCGCCGGCGCACTGCAGCGGGCCGATTACCTGCCCGGACGGTTGCTGTCGGTCAACCCGCCCACCGTACGCACCGCGCAACGGGTGTTTTCACGCAACGAGCGCATGGCCGCGCATTTCATCCGCCCGGAAGACCAGTCCGAGTTCGCCATGGTGCTGGTTGGCGCCCTGTTCGTCAGCGGCCTGGAAACCGTCGCCACCGGCGTGGTCACCCCACCCCACGGCGGACAGACCCGCAGCTGGGATTTCGACCCGGCCGTCACGCTGGACCGCGGGGCGGAAATGGGTCGATTTAACTATGGCTCAACTGTTATTCTGCTGCTGCCATCTGGCTGGAACTGGGAACCACAGCTGGCGCCGGGCACTGCAGTACGCATGGGTCAGGCGCTTGCTACGCCACAATGAAAAAAACCTTTGCGCTAGCGGGCACGCTGCTGTGTGCTGCCTGCGGCGGTGAACCGGTCATCGGCTCACCGAACGAGCCTGTCGATACCACCGACATCTGCATCAGCACCTCCTGCGGCGAGCTGTTTACCATCGCCAGCATTCCTGATGCGGAAAACCTGCTGATCACGCCCGAAGGACGGGTGTTCGTCAGCGGGGGTGATAACGTCTACGAAATCGGCCTGGAAACTTCCGCATTTACAGCGGACAAGCTCTACATCGGCAGCTGCAATTTCACCGGCCTGGCCCAGCTGCGGAATACCCTGTATGCCGCCTGCGCCGACGGCGGCCTGTTCGCGGCATCACTCAATGCAGCGCGACCCAACCTGGTCAGAATTCACGAACTTGCCGGCATGGGCCTGCCCAACGGCATGACCGACGGGCCAGACCAGTGCCTCTACATTACCGACGGCCCGCTTTCGACCACGGCCCTGCCCAGCCCGCAAATCGTCCGGGTGTGCCCGGATGCGTCCGCACCCCAGGTCATCGCCTCGCAGGAGGTCTGGATGAACCTGCTCCCGGATGCGCCCAATGGCATCACCCGGGTGGGCTACGATTTCTACATCACCGACACGACCCTCGCCGGTGTCCAGGGCCGGGTGCGTCACATCCCCATGGATATCGACTTCCAGCCCGAAGGGATCGAGACCATCTACAGCAGCAATACCATTCTGGATGACCTGAGCGCCTACGGAGAGAGCCTGCTGCTGACCGACTACCTCACCGGCACCCTGCTGCAGATCAACTTCAGTGGCGAGGTCATTCAGGAAGGCGCTGTGGGCAGTCACAACAGCCCCTCCTCAGTGCTGGCCGCCGGGCCGCCGCTGTTTGCAGAGGGCGATGTACTGGTAACGGAAAAGGGCCTGCTCGGTGATACCGACAGCGAACTGGGTAACCGCCTGACCCTGCTGCGTCGGGCGATTCCCTGAGCGGAACGCACAGCGCCCATAAAAAAACGGGCGCGCCATGGCTGGCAGCGCCCGTTGATGTCGCGTCAGGCCGCCGCCAGGCCGGCTAGAACAGCTCTACGCCACCGGTTTCCAGCGTGTCCTGCTTGGCCGGCTTGTGCGGCGGTTCTTTCCAGGTTTCCTTGCGCTCGGCCATGCGGACGTGAGCCGTGTTGACGGCGGTCTTCGCCTCCGGCGGTTTCGGGCGCATCAGCGCGGTGGCCAGCGCACCCTGCAGGTGCACCAGTTCTTCGTGAATATGCTCGATGCGTTCGACGTGACCTTCGGTCGCACCGACCACCTGCGTGGTGATGTCGCCAAATTGCAGGCTGCGTACGGCTTCCTGCGTCGCCGCGCTGATGGCCTGACCGTGCTGGGATACGCGGGCGATGCTCTGTTCCAGCGTGGATTGCAGGGCCTGGGCCTTCTGCAGCATGCCTCCTACTTTCTGTTCGGCTTCTTCGCTGGCGGCCTGATCGCGCGCGGCCATTTCCTTGACGGTGGAGCGCACGGTGTTCATGGCCTCGCGTGAGTTGTGGATGCGCTTGCGGATCTGGTCGTTGAAGCTGCCCGAACGCTCGGACAGCGTACGAACTTCCTCCGCCACCACGGCAAAGCCGCGCCCGGCTTCGCCGGCACGTGCGGCTTCAATCGCTGCATTCAGGGCCAGCAGATTGGTCTGGTCGGCGATGGACTCCACATCTTCGAGCGGGGCAAAAATCGCATCCAGGTGCTCGGACATGGTGTCGATGTGCTTGACGGTCAGCGCCGAGTTACGGCTTTCCTCGGCCAGCACGGCCACCAGGTTGGTCATCATCGCGCCGGCACTGTCGGCGAAGGCCCCGACATCGACGGAGGATTCCCCACCGCCATCGACGATGCGGCGCACTTCCTGCTCCTGCTCGCGGGACTGCGCCTGAATCTGGGCAAAGGCGCTGGTCAGGGTTTCCACGGCGTCGGAGACCAGCTCGTTCAACCGCGACAGATCGCCACGCAGGCCGGAAACTTCGGCATCGGCCTGCATGCGCCATTGGGCGACAATGCCATCAGCGCGTTCCTTTTCTGCCAGGTCGTGCGCCGGCGTATCAATGATGATGTTCCCGTTCAGCACCCCATAGAAGACGCCAGCCCAGACCGCCAGTACGGCACCGATGGCACCCCACTGCAGCAGGCTGGTGTCTCTGGAGACGGTCACGGCAATCACAAGAAGCGTA
>JBFHON010000309.1:0-3183 GCA_041593295.1 Oceanococcaceae bacterium
ATGTTACGCAGGACTCCATGGGCTTTCTCTGGAGTGCCACCGAAAGCGGGCTGAATCGCTTTGATGGTCAGGGTTTCAAGGTGTACTACCGTGAGCCGCACAAGCCGGGTGGGCTGGCGAGCGACTACATCTGGGATATCGAGGAGGACGCATCGGGCGATCTGTGGCTTGCGACGACAGATTCCGGTGTCGTTCGCTGGAACCGCGCCACCGACACCTTCGATACTTTTTTGTCTGAGAACAATGCTGCGGAGAGCGACCTGCGTCGCCGGATTCAGACACTGCTCATTGCAACAGATGGCCGTATCTGGGTTGGCACTGGTGGTGGCGGAGTACTGGTGCTTTCCCAGGATGGCGACAAGGTTGCCGAATACGGCCATGTGCCGGGCATCAACTCAGGGCTGCGCAGCAACAACATCCTCGCAATGGTGGAAGCAGAGGATGGTGACATCTGGATCGGAACACAGGCAGGTTTGAGCCGACTGGATGTGGCCAGCGGGGATGTGGAGCCGGTCACGGGTGACGATGCCAGTGATGCTCTGTTCACCGAGACCTTGATTTCATCGCTGCTGTTTGATCGACAGGGCAACCTATGGATAGGCACCTTCGACCGGGGGGCATTCAGGTGGAGCCGGGACGGGAGCCTGACGCCATACTCAACCGCCGAAGACGATGATCGAAGGGTTACCCATAATCATGTGCGGGATATCCTGGAGGACTCCAGCGGCCAGATCTGGTTGGCGACACAACATGGCTTATCTGTGGTGAATGCTGCTGGCCGTGTGGAGAGACGCTCAATGCATGACTCGGCAAATCGCCTGAGCTTGGCCAATGACTATGCCATGTCATTGTTCGAAGATGACGCCGGGATGATCTGGGTTGGAACCCGTGGTGGCGGCATTTCGCGATGGAATCCAAGAAGCATGGCGCTAGGGCCGCGAACGCCGAACTGGTTGTCAGGCACGCACGTGCAGGCTTTTGCGAAGGCGCCCGGTGGCGGAGTCTACATGGGCACTCTGGGGCAGGGTGTGGTGCGGCTGGACGAACAGGGTCGCAAGCTGGGGTATCTGGAGGATGAGCCCGCGTTAGCGGGGTTGGCCGATCGCCGTATCATGTCGTTGCTGACAGATCGCCAGTCAAACTTGTGGATTGGCACATTCGCCAACGCGCTTTACAGCTACGAAACCTCGAGCGGCATCCTGCGCCACTATCCCGCAGAGAAAGAATCCGCGAACGCGATCGGCGCAACGGGCATCATGAGTATTGCCGAGGACGATGCCGGTGGGGTCTGGGTCGGTGCGTTTAACGGTGGAGTGGCATTCATCGATCCGCTCACCCGGGAGGTCTCCAGGATCGGCACCCGGGAGCTGCATCCGGAGTTGTTCGAAGCCCGGGCAACTGCAATTGAGACGTCTTCAAAGGGTGAGGTCTGGGTTGGCACCGACGGCCACGGTCTGTTTCGGTTGAACCGGTTACGCGGGACGATCGAGCGCTTCAAGCATGACCCCGCACGACCGGACAGTTTGCCGACCAATTCCATCTATGCGCTGCATATCGATGAGCGGGGAGACTTGTGGCTGGGCACCGCAGGTTATGGCTTGGTCCGTATGCACCGGGACAGTTTGCGCGGCAAAACGGCCAGATTCACGGCAGTGACCGTTGCTGACGGCTTATCCAGCAACGTGGTTTACGGGATACAGCCGGATCATCTGGGTCATCTGTGGCTCAGCGGCAATAACGGACTCGCGCGATATGCACCGGATTCCGGGCAGATCCGCCTATTTCATGCCGACCATGGGTTGTTCGGTGAGGAGTTCAACTTCGGGGCCCATTATCGCGCTGAAGATGGCCGGATTTATTTTGGCGGCGCCGGTGGTTTCAACATTATTGACCCTGCAAGCGCTGGGTCTGGTGGTGGCCCGGCCCGTGTGGTGCTCACTTCCATTTCCACGCTGGGTGGCGAGGGTGAGAGTTACCCTCCGTCCTATCTGCTCGACAAGGTGCAGTTATCGCATAGCGTGGATGCGATCAGCCTGGAATACACCCTGATGGATTTCCAGGCGCCGGCGACGAACCGATACTCCACACGCCTGGTGGGTTTCGAGCGGGAGTGGAGTGAGCCCACCAGCCGCAGCCGGACCACCTATACAAACCTTGATGCCGGTGACTACGTGTTCCAGGTTCGTGGGGCAAACAGCGATGGGGTCTGGTCAGAAACCCCCTATGAGCTGCGAATTTCGGTGCTCCCTGCGCCCTGGGCGACGTGGTGGGCCTACGGAATCTATGCGGCGTTGTTTGGCGGCATGCTGTGGCTGTTCCTGCATTTGCGTTTCCGTGAGCAGGAAAGACGGGCCCGCCTGAACCAGCTGGTCTATTACGACGTGGTGACCGGGATGCCGAACCGCGACCTGTTCGCTCAGCGCATGGCGGATGGACACCGCCGCGCCGAGGAAAAGGAGCAGGGTTTCGCGGTTCTGAGCGTGAAGGTGCAGATCCCGCAGCCGCTGGTCGCCGCGCTGGGGCGCCAGGGGCATGATGACGTGCTGCGTGCGGTCAGTTCCGGGCTGGCCCGTGTGGTTCACGCGGAATCATCTGCGCGTGCGCGCAGGGACCTGGCGCGGGTGGATGCGGACGAGTTCGCAGTATCCATCCGTTCACTCCGGGTGGCAGAGACCAGTGAGCGCCTGGCCAACCAGATCGTGGAGATGACGAGTGAGCCGCTGGTCGTAGGGGGGCAATCGGTACCGCTGACGGTCGCGGTCGGGATCGCCCTGTGGCCGGACCACGCAACCGAGCCGGCGACGCTGTTGAAGTATGCGTCCGCCGCGTCTTCGGAACTGGTCGGTCATCGCGAGGGCGGGGTGGTCTACTTCGACCACGATGTCACCCGTCGCGCGGCCGACAAGCTTTCGCTGGAAACGCGCCTGCGAAATGCGATCCGCAATGATGAACTGGATCTGCATTTCCAGCCGATCTACCGGGTCGCAGACAACGTCATTGTCGGAGCCGAAGCCCTGGTGCGCTGGAATGACAGCTCCCGCGGTTGGGTGTCGCCAGCGGAGTTTGTCGCCCTGGCCGAGGAAAGCCGCCTGATCATTGAATTGGATACCTGGGTGGTGCGCCGGGCCTGCGATCGGCTGGCGGCCTGGCAGCGCGAGGGGCGCCCTGCGACCCGGGTGTCGG
>JBFHON010000310.1:0-3176 GCA_041593295.1 Oceanococcaceae bacterium
AGTGCTGGAACATTTTGTGGATGACCGGGGCCTGTCGCCCTAGTACAACCATCTACATCGGCACGCACGCTGCGCAGGCTTGCCCTCAAAAGCCTGACAGCTGTCATCGGTCAGGCCGCTTTCGCTTCAGCGTGTGCTCTCAAGCAGCCGGATGTAGCGCTGCTGGTCCGCAGCGGAAAAACAGCAGAACTGCAGGCAGCGCACCTGCTGCAGGCCCGGGGCAACTTCCCGGACCGTCGTGATTGCAAGGGTTGCCGCCTCTTCCTTGGGGTAGCCATACACGCCGGTACTGATCGCCGGGAAGGCGATGCTGTCGCAGGCGTACTGGTCGGCCAGCTGCAAACTGTTGCGGTAGCACGCGGCCAGCAAGGCGGCCTCGCCCCGCTGCCCACCACTCCAGATCGGCCCCACGGTATGAATGACGTGCCGAGCGGGCAATTGATACCCCGCCGTGATCCGCGCCTCGCCAGTCGGGCATCCGCCCAGTGTGCGGCACTCCTGCAGCAGTTCCGGGCCCGCCGCACGATGAATGGCGCCATCAACACCGCCACCGCCCAGCAGGCTGTTGTTGGCCGCATTGACGATGACATCGACCTTCAGCGTGGTGATATCGGCCTGAACAACCCGGATGACCAGCGACATCTCAGCCCCCCGCGACCTCACGCGGCTGCATGGCATAAAACAGGCAATCGCTTTGTGCGATGTGGGCATCCGTCGTCATCATTACCGGGATCATCGCCTCCCGGGTCCGCAGAGCCTGCCCGTCCAGCGCAAACATTTCCACAGCCCGGTCCTGCAGGGTGGCTCCGAAACAGGACAGGGGCAAACCCTGCTCCGCTCGCACCCAGCCCAGCGTTGTGCCCGCCGGCAGGTGGGCAAAATTGTGCCGGTCAATGTCATCACGCAGGGTCAGGTCCGCATCCGCCCTGGGCGCCGACGCAAAGGCCACGCGCAAGCCCTGATGCAGCGTTACCCGACGGGGATGCTCCAGAATGCGGATATGGGCCGGTGGCGGCAGGTCCAGCGGCAGCGGGTCCAGGTGCAGAAAACGCTCCAGCCCTGCCAGGGCAGCCGCGTCGGCGGCCGGGTCACCCGCGCGCCCACACTCGACACTGATGCTCGGGCAATGCTTTTCCGTCATTTCCACCAATGTATGCATGATCAGATCGCTGTGCATGTACCAGTCACCAAACAAGCTGGCCAGCCCCAGCCGGGCCCTGTCCACACCATAACCAATCCCGTAGGCCGGGTTGTGTCCGGTGTTGTTGTGAATATCGACCAGCGCCTCGAAACTCCCGGCCTGAAAGCGCGCCGTGAATTCTGCTGCGATCCGCCCCTGCAGGTCGTCCGCAGGACTGCCGTAGCAGCGGTTGGCATCGCGCTCGCCCGGCAGCGACCGATGGCGAAAGCACCCGTCGGTGGTGGCTGCCGCCACCGAGCCGATATAAAAGACGGTGTCCACGCTGGGCACATGTCCGCTTCGCAGCCAGGCGTGCAGCGCACGCAGGCCTGAAGGTTCATTGCCATGCAGCAAGGTGACCACCATGCGTTGGCGACTGTGGTCGTGACCGGGCACCCGTAGCCACAGCGGCCCCTGCAAGGACTGCAGGAAGGCCTCGGGCGTGGACAGCAACTGCGCAGGCCCCGTCAGTTCCAGCTCCTGAATCAGTGTCGCGGTCATGGTGTTCGTCACGGTAGTGCCAGCGGCCAGGTGTGTACCGGGCTGCCGGCGGTTGACAGTGTGGCGTAGCGTTGCAACATTCGGTGCATCGCAGCGTTCCGGTTCTCCTTCAACCCGCAGCACTCGACGTAACGCCGCTGCCAGCGTGCTCCGGTCTGCCCGTTCTGGATACGGGCGGCGATGATGCTCAGGTGCTGGCGGGCTTCGTCAGCCTCCACCCCGGCCGCGGTCAGCGCCTGCTGCGCGCGCGGCAACCACACACGCAACAGCTCCACCACCGGCTGCCGGACCATGCGTCCATGCCCATCCGGCCAATCGACCTGCGCGCCCAGACCGGACTGCGCCGCCCGATACAGGTTGTACTCGGCACGCTCGAAGGGAAACTCGGCCGTATCCGGCCCCTGCGCGGCCAGCGCCAGGGTCAGCCCCAGACTGAGCGCCGCATTGGCCATCATGTCGGCAATGGTCGGACCGGAAGGCAAGGCGCGAAACTCGATGCGCAAATGCCCACCACCGGGCGCGTCGTACACCGGACGATTCCAGTGCCAGATGGTCCCGCCGTGGGTCATGATTTCCCCCAGACGCGGGGTCTGACCGGCCGCCATCGCCACATCCGGGTCTTCCTCACTGCAGATCGGCAGCAGCACATCATGGCCATGCAAATGATCGGCAAAGGCCTGTGCAGCCGAACCCTGCCACCAGTGCGAGCCGATGCCCACGCGCGGCCGGACATGCCAGGCCAACGCAGGGGCATTACGATCATCCACCGATTGCTTGAAGACCACGATGCGGGTTTCTTCCCACAGACGATGCTGCAGAAACAGCGGCGAGTTGCCACACGCCGCAACGCTGAGCCCCAGGGCCATTTGCGCGGCGTTGTAGGTGCGCACAAAGTCTTCCGGGCGCACTTTCAGATGCAGCTGAAGGGAGGTATTCGCGCCTTCAAAGGTGACACCGTCCGCATGCAGCTGCAACGGGTCATCGCCATTGATGCGAAGCTCGAACGGGCGCCCCCGATGCGCGCGCAGCACCCGGCTCAGCACCCGGTAACGGTTGACCGGCGTCATTGCCGCATCGCCCAGGTCTGCGGCCCGCAGGCTGGGCAGAATACCCACAGCCACCGGCTGCGCCTGATGCGCTGCGGCCGCTTCGTGCAGCTGGGAAACCGCCTCCTCCAGCTGCTGCTGCAATCGCGAGAATGGCCGACCGGAATAGCCCAGCGGTGTGCTGTTGTACTCGATGTTGAAACGATCAATCTCGGCCGTGAAGCGGGCATCTCCCATCGCCTCCAGCAGCTCCAGGTTGATCATTGCCGGACGACCATCCGGGTCCATCAGCGAAAGCTCCAGCTCGGCGCCCACGGATGCCGGCGAGCCATCAAAATCAGGCCGCTGCAGCAATTCCCCCAGCACCGCGGCGCAGCGGGTCAGCCGGGCATCGAAGCGCGCGAAATCCTCTGCGGTGAAGCTTTGCTGCGGTAGGTCCTGGCCCATGG
>JBFHON010000311.1:0-3174 GCA_041593295.1 Oceanococcaceae bacterium
CTGAATCAGCGCCTGCCCGTCCGGTTTCAGCAGCCGCTCGATGGTCTGGAAGTAGACCGGATAGAACTCCTCGCCGACGGCCTCGATCATTTCCACCGATACCGCCTTGTCGTACTGCCCTTCCAGGTCGCGGTAGTCCGCAAGAAGGACGGTGACCTGATCCTGCAGCCCCGCAGCGCGAACCTTTTCAGTAGCCAGCCGGTGCTGCTCGCGGGAGATGGTCGTGGTGGTGACCTTGACGCCATAGTTACGCGCGGCGTGAATGGCCATGCTGCCCCAGCCCGAACCGATCTCCACCAGACTTTCACCGGGTTGCAGGTCGAGCTTCTTGCAGATCGTGTCGAGCTTGCGCTCCTGCGCAGCCTCCAGCGTATTCGCACCGGCGTGGTACATGGCCGAGGAATAGCTCATGTCCCGGTCCAGAAACAGCCGGAAGAAGTCGTTGCCCAGGTCATAGTGCGCAGCAATGTTGAGCCGGCTGTTGTCCCGGTGGTTGCGGTGCCGCCATTGAAACGCCTTCAGCAGGGGCAGACGCAGTCGCGCCAGCCCGCCATCCAGTGCATCCAGGCGCTCGATATTGCGCAGCAGCAAGCGCGAGACCGCGACCAGATCATCACTGTCCCACAGCCCCAGCACCCAGGCTTCGCCCAGACCGATGGATCCGCCCAGACAGGCGTAGTCATAAAAGGCCGGGTCACGGACCTGAACCCGGTAGGTCACCTGCCCCGCAATGGTCTCGCCCAGAACGCGGACGTCGGCTCCTGGCTCTTCAAGCCGAATCGCACCGCCCTTGAGATCGGCGAGCTTGGCATGCAGGGTGCGCCGCAGTACCCCCTGAACAAACGAGGGCCGGGCCTGGGTGCTCAACTGATCGGCATATGCCGTGATTTGTGTACTCATGGATTCAACTTAGTGAGATGACAAAGGGTGTTCGGTTTTATCCGGCTGACCCGGATGCGGGTAGTAGCGTGCGCGCTTGAACCACAGTCGCAGCGCCTCCCAATGGATGGCCAGCAGCACGCGGGCGGGAATCAGCCCGTTGCGCAGCAGCAGCCGTGTCAATGGACGCACGCCCAGCGGCTGCGCTTCCAGCGCCATCCGGGCAACGAAAACGGCCTTTTCGTCCTGCCAGCACACCAGCCGGATGTCCTCGCGGGTGGCGTCACGTTTCCAGTGCAGCCGGTAACGAAAGTCCATGGGCTGGAAGGGCGAGACATGCATGCCTTTGGCGAAATCCAGCTTGAGGTCGTCTTCCGCGCTGGCCTCTGTGGCCAGCACATAGGCAATCTGCTCACCCCAGGGCGTGTTATTGACCTCCACGATGATCGCCTGCAGCCGGTCGTCACGGTCGTGGCAACGGTAGAGATTCAGGGGGTTAAACCCGGTACCCAGGCAGCGTGGCTGGGTCAGCAATTCGATGCGCCCCTGCGGGCGGATGCCGAGATGGGCTTCGACCTGATCACGCGCCGCCTCTGCCAGGTTTTCCACGCCACCACGCAGGTAGTCGCGGCGCCGCACACTGCCCAGGCTGCTGCGATTGAATGACCAGCCGGGGAACCTCGTGAAGGTCCGCTCAATCTGATCCAGGTCGAGTCGCAGCAGGCCGAGCCGGTAACGAAAACGATGCGCCGGTACCGTTCGCCGCACATGCGTGACCGCTCCCAGGAGCACGGCGTCGCTCACGCCTTCACTCCCAACTGACGAACCACATCGATTGCACTGCGGACGCCGTCTTCGTGGAACCCGTTGTACCAGTAGGCCCCGCAGTACTGGGTATGAGATACCCCGGAAATTTCCGCCCGCCGCTGACGGGCCGCATCGGCAGCCAGCGTGTACACCGGGTGTTCGTAGACATACTCCCCGCGAATGCTCGCAGGGTCGACGGCATCCCGCTGATTCAGCGTCACGCAGAAATCCACCGGGGCCTGCAGGCCCTGCAGCCGGTTCATGTGGTAGGTCAGCGTTGATGGCCGCGACCGATCCGTGTCGATGCGGTAGTTCCAGGATGCCCAGGCGCGCCGCGTGCGGGGAAGCAGACTGCGATCGGTGTGCAGAATCACGTCGTTGGCCTGATAAGGCAGCGCCCCCAGAATGTCCTGCTCGCGATCCGAGGCGTCGCTGAGCATGCCCAAGGCCTGGTCACTGTGGCAAGCCAAAATGACCTGATCGAAAGACTCGCTCTGACCATTGCTGACGACGGTCACGCCATCCGCATGGCGGCTGACGCCTTCTACCTGCTGATTGCAGCGGATCCGGTCGCCGAGCACGGCGGTCAGCCGCCGCACGTACTCGCGCGAGCCGCCGGGAACCACCAACCACTGCGGCTGGCCGGATACGGTCAGCAGACCGTGGTTATGAAAGAATTCGACGAAATGATCGGCCGGGAACTGACCCGAGTCCGCCAGAGATGCCGACCAGATGGCCGCACACATGGGCATCAGGTAGCGCTCCGTGAATGCGCGGGAGTACTTCCCCCGCTGCAGGTATTCCTCCAGGCTCAGCCCGCAGGGCTGCGTGAGCAGCGCCAGCGATTCGCGATTGAAACGCAGGATGTCCGCGACCATGCGCAGGTGTTCCGGCCGCAACAGATTGCGCTTCTGGGCAAACACGCCACCCAGACCATCGCTGGCGTACTCGATCCCGCTGGCCGGATCGCTGACGCTGAAGCTCATGTTGGTGGCCTGCCCCTGAATGCCCAGCTCATCCAGCAGGCGGATGAAATGCGGGTAGGTACGCTCGTTATAAACAATGAACCCGGTATCAACGGCCCAGCTCTGGCCGTCCTGCTCGACATCGACGGTCCAGGTATGGCCACCGACGGCTTCGGCCTTTTCGAACAATACGACCTCATGGTGGTCGCGCATCAGATAAGCGCTGACCAGGCCAGAGACTCCGCCGCCAATGACAGCTACGCGCATTGTTTTCCTCGGTTGATGAATGTTCAACAGCCTTTACGGACCAGACTACAAACTGGATGCACAAATTGCGAGAAAGGAAAAACAGCGGCATGATCCAGCATCATTCACCGCCTGCCCCAAATGATCGACAACGATCAAATCGAGCCGCTTCTCACCCGCGTCGCCCTGAGCGACCGCAAGGCGTTTCAGGAACTGTACGAGTCGACATCAGCGCATCTACTTGGTGCTGCCGTGCGTATTCTTGGTTCAAGAGCCC
>JBFHON010000312.1:0-3163 GCA_041593295.1 Oceanococcaceae bacterium
CGGAATCTCATCAAAAAACGCATCCGTGCTGCTGACGCCGCAGGCATCCAGCATGGCCTGCGTATCGGCTTCGGTATGGGGAATGAATGGCATTAGCGGATCATCCTTGTCATCAAAATCTCAAAAAGGGCAACGGCCCGGCTACGACGTAACAGGCGGTGTCTGGCCGGGGCGCTCCTCAACGGGGCTTCCAGCCGCGTCGAAGGGGGCAACGGGGCCGCGACCACTCGCGTCCCGCGCAGGAGCAGCGGCGGACGTGAGTGGCATCAGCAGGAGCGCTGGCTGGGCCAGCGAGGCCGGGCCACCATGCCCCACCCTTCTGCCCGAGCCACAAGCCCGCACGAAAAGCCCGGCTGATCGCGCGACATCGCGCGACCGAACGGGCAGCGTGGAGCTTTAGCCTTCCTCGGCCACAAACGCCGCGTAGGCGTCGGCATCCAGCAGTTCAACACCGTCGACACTGCCGCGAATCTTGAACATCCAGCCCGCACCGTAGGCATCATCGTTGATGGTTTCCGGCGCATCGGCCAGCACCGGGTTACCTTCGACCACTTCGCCGTCAATCGGCGCGTACACGTCCGACGCCGCCTTGACCGACTCGACTACCGCACAGGCATCACCCGAGGTCACTTCGGTGCCGGCTTCCGGCACTTCCACATAGACCAGGTCGCCCAGAGCTTCCTGCGCATGGTCGGTAATACCCACCGTGACCGTGCCGTCGTCATCGACGCGGAGCCATTCGTGGGACTTGGTGTACTTGAGTTCAGCAGGAACCTGAGACATGGGTTTTCCTCTTGCGGGATCAGTCAATTTTGCTCTGTCCGTTACGGACAAAGGGATACTTCACGATACGGGCAGCCAGTCGCTTGTTGCGAATTTCCACTTCGACCGGGGTTCCGACTGCCGTTTCGGCAGCACGCGGCACCCGGGCCAGTGCGATGGAACGCTCCAGCGTCGGCGAAAAGCCGCCACTGGTGATTTCGCCTTCGCCGGCGCTGGTGATGACTTTCTGGTGGGCGCGCAGGACGCCGCGATCTTCCAGCACCAGACCAATCATCTTCGGCTGGTCCTTGGCTGCGACCTGAGCCTCCAGGGCTTCGCGGCCCATGAAGTCGCGCTCGGTGGGCTCCCAGGCGATGGTCCAGCCCAGCCCTGCCGCCAGCGGACTGACCGATTCGTCCATGTCCTGCCCGTAGAGGGCCATGCCGGCTTCCAGGCGCAGCGTGTCACGCGCACCCAGGCCGCAAGGCTGCACACCGGCCGCCAGCAACTTGTCCCAGATGGCCGGAACCTCGTCCAGCGGGGCCACGATCTCGAAACCGTCCTCCCCGGTATAACCGGTCCGGCCCAGCAGATAGTCACCCTGGAACGCACAACCAAAGGGTTTGCAGGCCAGCGCCGCTTCGACCAGATCGGCAGGCAGGCCGGAGGATGCAACGCGGTCCTTGGCCTGCGGCCCCTGCAGGGCGAGCACGCCAAGGTCGCGGCGCACGGCAATGGCGGCGTCGAAGGCCGTCGCCTGCTGCTGCATCCAGGCAATGTCCTTCTCGGCGGTCCCGGCGTTGACCACGATGCGGAAATCATTTGCTGCACGACGATAGACGATGAGGTCATCGATCACGCCGCCAGCAGCATCCAGCATGCAGGAGTACAGCACCCGTCCCGGTGCAATCTTGGCCACGTCGTTGGCCAGCAACGAACGCAGAAACACGTCGGCCTGCGGCCCCGTGATATCCACCGCGCACATGTGCGACACATCGAACAGGCCGGCAGCGCGACGCACCGCATGGTGCTCTTCGATCTGGCTGCCATAGTGCACCGGCATCTGCCAGCCAGCGAAGTCGACCATGCGGCCACCGGCATCGAGATGCGCTTGATAAAGACAGGTTTGCTGGGTCACGGCGAATTTTCCTTTGTTGCGAACTTCGCCGTCCCTCTGTCCTTGGTGCCTGAGAGAGTTTTCCCCGTCGGCGAGCGGGCTCACTGTTGCGCTCATGATCTCGAATGCCGCCGATGCTCGCAATCCGCAGGCATCCCTTGATACCTGGCAAACGCTGTGCGCCAACCGCCTTCGACCACCATTCACTCGTAAGACGAGTGGAGCGTCGCAGGACACCGCTTCTTTCCAGAGTCAGCCTGTTCTGTCGAACACCGGGTGCGGTACGTGTGCCTGAGCGATTCCGGACGGTTTGCGCCTTCGGCGGCCACATTGCTGTGGCGCTCTCCCACGACCCGGTGAAGTCTTGCGACCTCGGCCGAAGGGTAATTTTAGCCTGTGTGGCCGGGGAACAAAAGTCTGCACCCTGCCCAGCCAGCGAGTTCGCGTTACGACAGGGAGCCGCGCCGGGCCCGGTTTTCGAAAAACTGGCGCACGGTCGGCACGGCATTCACCAGCGAAAAGCCCTGCCCCACACCGCGCCATGCCACCGTATGACGCGGCCCCAGCCCGGCCAGGGTGTCGATGAACTGGCGGTAGGGCGCGACCGCGGCAACCCGCCCGCGACTCCAGGCATCCAGCATGGCCGGGTCCGCAATATCACGCCCGGCAGCGCGCGCCTGGCGCAGGGCTGACACCAGCGTCAGCGCATCAGCAAGCCCGAGGTTCAGCCCCAGACCCGCCAGCGGGTGCACCGTATGTGCCGCATCACCCAGCAGACAGACACCGTCGGCGTGCAGCTTTTCGCTGTGAATATTGCGTAGCGGAAAACTTTGCCGCGCACCGAGCAACTGCGCATCCCCCCAGGGCGCGCCCAGCGCAAGGCTCAGCCCCTGCGCAAACTCCTCGGCGTCCACGCCCAGCCAGTGGCGGGCCTGCACCTCCGGCAAGGACCAAACCACACTGACCGAACCATCCACCAGCGGCAGCACCCCCAGCACGCCGTCTCCCGTCATGGTCTGGCGCGCCTGATGGTCATGGGGTCGCACAAAGCGCAGCCGCGCCACGATGGCACGCTGTCCATAGTCACGCTGCGCCACATTCATGCCGGCCTGACGCCGCAGGCGGGAATCGGCACCATCGCAGGCCAGGAGCAGGCGACTGCCGATGTGCACGCCCGATTCCAGCTCCACCCCGTCCGGGTGCAACCGTGCAACGGCCTCGTCGATACGCCGCACGCCCTGCGCCTGCGCCCAGCCCTCGAGGGCCGCCTGCAAGACTGGCACC
>JBFHON010000313.1:0-3163 GCA_041593295.1 Oceanococcaceae bacterium
AGCGTCAGCGACGCCCTGGATGAAATCAGCCTGTCGGCAGAAGAAGCGGCGCCCGCGGAGCTGGAAACGGGTGAACTGACGCTGGAGGACAATGGTCTGGAAGCAGCCGACCTGGAGCTCGGTGAGCTTGATGGAGGCGACCTGGACACCTCGGAGCTGGATGATTCCGGATTCGAATTCGACGCCGATGGTCTCAGCCTGGAAGGACTGGATGATGCAGCGGACGAACTGTCGCTTGAAGGGCTGAGTCTGGATGATGCGCAGGAAACCGGTCTGCCCGATCTTGCTGATGCGAGTGAGGGGATAACTCTGGATGAGCCGGCTCCTGCCCCGGATGAGGAGGGCCTGTCGCTCGAAGAGGACCTGTCGCAGACGGTGGCATCCGATGACACGCTGTCGCTGGAGGGCTTCGATGAAGGCTTGGGCGACGAACTGCTCGGACTTGATGAGCAAACGGTTGCGGCGCCGGAAACGGAAACGACTGATCTGACTCTGGCGGATCTGGAGTCCTCCGTTGCTGAAGACGACAGCCTGTCTCTGGAAATGCCAGACGAAGCGGCAGACGCCGATGAAATCGGGCTGCAGGCCTTTGATGACGGCATCAACGACGATGGCGACATGAATGGCAAGCTGGACCTGGCGCGGGGTTACGTGGACATGGGTGAGATCGACATGGCGCGCTCACTGCTGGATGAGGTTGTCACCCGTGGCAACGATGACCAGCAGGCGGAAGCCCGTTCAATGCTGGAGTCCCTGGCCTGAGTCGAAGCGCAAACACGCCCGTACCGGACCACCCATTCCCGCCAGGCCTGGCGGGCTGCATTGCGGTTCTCGCCACGGCAGCCCTGACCGCGCTCGGCAACCTGCAATTGTTGCTGCTGCTCAGTGGCATGTGGTTGCTGTGGGCGGGGATACAGGGGAACCGCGGGCTATTCCGTACCTACCTGAGCCGGCTGAAAATGCTGCGCTGGTTCTTGCTGGCACTGGCGGTGCTCCATGGCGCGGGGGCCATGCTGGCGCCGCAGCCGGCACGCCTCGACATGCTGGTGGATGGCGCCCGTCAAGTGCTGATCCTGCTGCTGTTGCTGCTGGCGGTGACCGTGGTCCTCGAACCGCTGACCATTCCGCAGCGTGTTGTCGCGTTTTCACGGCTGCTGCGACCGTTTGCGGTATTTGGTGTGGATGCCGACCGGGTCGGGCGTATGCTGGCGCTGGCTCTGAACGAGGCTTTTTCGCTGCGCGAAAACCTGCGTGCCGGTGTGGATGCCACCGAGCATCACGCGGGACTGTCACGGACGGAACGGTTGATTGACACCGTCGCACGTCGTTGTCTGGCCATCGAGAAGCAACCCCTTGACTGAGCTGAGCACTGATTCTGCCCGTCGGCGCAAAATGGCGGCCTACGTGGAGTACGACGGACGCGACTTTGTGGGCTGGCAATTCCAGAACGACCTGCGCAGCGTGCAAGGGGCGGTCGAGGAAGCGCTCTCGATCATCGCCAACGAAAAAATTTCCGTGCGTTGTGCCGGGCGCACTGACGCGGGCGTTCATGGCATGGGGCAGGTCATCCACTTCGAGACCCATGCCGAGCGGCCCACCCGCAGCTGGATACTGGGCACCAATGCCAACATGCCTCCGGATGTCAGCATCTACTGGGTGGGCGAGGTCGATGCCGATTTTGATGCCCGTTTCCGTGCCGTATCACGCAGCTACCGCTATGTCATTCTGAATGCCCCGTCACGGAGCGCGTTGTGGGCCGGGCGGTGCATGTATGAGCCACGCCCGCTCGATGTTGCGCGCATGCAGGCGGCGGCAAGCCACATTGTCGGGCGCCACGACTTTTCCTCCTTCCGTGGGCGCGACTGCCAGGCCAAGAGTCCAGTCAAGTGCGTAAACCGTCTGGAATTGCTGCGGGACGGCGACTGGGTCGTCATGGAAATTGAAGCCGGCGGCTTTCTGCACAACATGGTTCGCAATATCGTCGGCACTCTCGCCGAAGTCGGGCGGGGTGTCCGCGAGCCGGAGTGGGTGGCTGATGTCATCGCGCAGCGCGATCGACGCCTGGCGGGGCCAACCGTCACCCCACGTGGGCTCTACTTTCTTGGGGCACAATACGAACCGCACTTCGGCCTGCCTCCGTTCCGGCGGTTGAGCATTCCCCTCTGAGCCCCCACCCGCAAGGGAGACTGTCTGTCATGCACCGTACCCGGATGAAATTCTGCGGAATGCGCTCGCTCCCGGATATTGAAGCCGCCTTTGCTGCCGGTGCTGATGCCGTGGGCTTTGTCTTCCACCGGGCAAGTCGTCGCCACGTGGAGGCGCAGGATGTGCGCAGCTGGCTCGCCGATGCGCCGCCACTGCTGCATCGGGTGTTTCTGTTCATGGATGCCCCGGTGAGTGACGTCGAAGAGGTGCTCAGTGTCGTTCAGCCGGATTATCTGCAGTTTCACGGCGAAGAAAGCCCGGAATACTGTGAGCAGTTCGCGTTGCCGTGGATCAAGGCATTGCCGATGGGCAACCCCGAACAGGCCGAATCCATGCTCAAGGCGCACGCTTCGGCCAGCATGTTTCTTGCCGACAGTCATGGTGGCGCGGAACGCAGCGGCGGCAGCGGGAAGACCTTTGACTGGGACAGGATCGAGATGCTGCCGGCACGCACGCTGATTGCCGGCGGGCTGGACCCGGACAATGTGGGCGCACTCGTCCGGCAGTGGCGTCCGTGGGCCGTGGATGTCAGCAGTGGCATCGAGGACACCCCCGGGTGCAAGTCTGCCCGTAGAATGGAGGCCTTCGCCCAGGCCGTACGACGCGCTGAAGCGGAGATTGAACCCTCCCACTGACGACAGCTTTCAAGGATTTATGCCGCATGAGTGAGGCGCAGACCGTCACCAGCACGACCATCCCCGGTCATTTCGGGCCCTACGGGGGCTCCTTCGTTGCCGAGACCCTGATCGGCCCGCTGCAGGAACTCGAGCAAAGCTGGCATGCCTTGTGGGCAGACAAGGATTTTCGCGCCGAGCTGGATGCGGACCTGGCGCACTACGTCGGGCGACCCAGCCCGCTGTATCACGCCCGACGGCTGTCGGAAGAGCTCGGTGGGGCACAGATCTGGCTGAAACGCGAAGACCTGAACCATACCGGTGCGCACAAGATCAACAACACC
>JBFHON010000314.1:0-3160 GCA_041593295.1 Oceanococcaceae bacterium
AGCCCGGCAATTTGATGGTTGAGCTTCAGGCGGGCGAAGCGCGGCTTCTGATGTGCGATTTCGGTAGCGGCACCGTCAAGAGTCGAGAGCGACTGGAACAATCCGGCGTGACGGTGATGGGCTTCACCCGGTCCGTCCATATTGACTCCACGACCAGTGGTACGCCCGCCTATATGGCGCCCGAGGTGCTCAGGGGTGGCGTTTTTTCCGAGCAAAGTGATGTTTTTTCACTCGGCGTGTTGCTGTATCAGCTGGTGATCGGTGATCTGAATGAGCCGATGGCTCCCGGCTGGGAAGAAGATGTCGCTGACGCCGGGCTACGCGAAATCATTGCCGAAGCCTGTGCGGGTAAGCCAGCGCGACGCATAGCCGACATGATGGATTTGGCGCAGCGCCTGCGTGCATGGGCACCTGGTCAGGACGTTGATCCAGCGCCGCCCGGAGGGATGGCTTCACAGTCCACCCAGCCACGGCTGAAGCGATACCGCCATCTGAGCGCGGCAATTGTGCTGGTTGCGCTGTTGGCCGTATTTGGCTTGTGGCGCAATACCCACGTCACCACCATCGCCGCAATGGATGGTTCGGAGGCGTCGAATCTGCCGGCCAGTGATGAGCAAAGGGTGGCGATTCTGACCTTTGATCTACTCGGCCTGGATAGTCAGACGCAGACGGTGATGGGCGGCTTGCACGATGCCCTGATATCGGATCTGGCGAATCTTGCCGGTATCCGCCTTGTGCGTGGTCAAAACCTGTCCAGGCTCGGTCTGGTGGACGCACCGGCCCAGCAGATCGGACGTGCACTCAAGGCCAGTCAATTGATTCGTGGCTCGATGCAGCAATCGGGTGATCAGCTGCGGGTGAACCTGCAGATCGTTGACGCGGCTCGTGGCGAAACAACCTGGGGGCAGGTCATTCAAGGAACCCGGGACGACCTTTTCTCGGTGCAAGCCGACATTGCCCGGGCTCTGGCCGCTGCCTTGGGCGCGCACCATGAACCGTCCAGCGGACAGCCCGTCAATAACCAGGCGTATGAGGCCTACCTCGCCGCCTTGTCGTTGTGGAATCAGGGTGCGACCAAAGGGGGAGCGCTGACCGTCGAGCTTGAAAGGGCGCTGCAGCTGGATCCGGATTTCATTGACGCGCATTTGCTGGCGCTGCTCAAAGCGGCACGGGATTACTGGTCTTCGGCATCACCGCGCGATGAGTCCGAATCGCGTATCGCGCAACATCTATCCGCCCTCGAGCGTTTGGATACCGCCCCGGTCAAGCTCGCGACCGCCCGAGCCGTGTGGCGTTACTACCTGGAACACGATCCGGCCGGCGGTCTGGAAATACTCGCGCCGTTTCGGCGCCAGCTCGTTCGCAACACCGAGTCGGCTCTGTCCTACGCCTACATGCTCCGACGGGTGGGGCGGGTCGGTGAGGCGATTGCCATCCTTGATCAGGTCATGGATCAGGACCCGTCAGCTACCGTGCCGCTGGAAACCAAGGCGGAAATGCTGGCCTTGCAAGGAAAGGGCGCGGAAGCGATCGCATTGCTGCAGACGGTGGTCGATCGTTTGCCCGAGCGCATCACGACGAAGATCGAGATGGTCAGCTACGGCTATTCGCTGACCGGGGATGTCGGGTTTTTACAGCGCGGTCGCGAGCTTGTAGCTCAGAGCGAGCACCTCAAGGACAAGGTGTATTTCGCTGACCTTGAGTTTGCCCGGCGCCAGGGCGACCTGGCCGCGATCCGTGAGCTTGCACGAACTTTCGATAGCGAAGACCAGACCAATTCAGGCCACGGTCGCGAACCCTGGGAGCTAGGTGTGGCCTGGGCCTTGTATGTCGGACAGGCGCCGATCGAGGAGGTGCAGGCACTCGCCCGTGTTGCGCTGGAGAAAATCCAGCGATGGCGGGGGGAATCAGACAGCGCCTCCCGGCGCAGCACCATGGCCCAGGTGCTGGCCTTGCTGGGCCGGACTCAGGAAGCGATCGCCTTGAGTGCCCAGGTCGAAGCGGAATACCCCTTCGAGCGCGATCAGCTGGAGGCTGCCGCTTATCTGCTGAAAAGCGCCACCATCTATGCCTTTGTCGGTAATGAAAAAGGGGTGCTGGAACGGCTGGAGAGGCTTGCGGAATCGACCTCGTTCCGCATGAACCTGTGCATGATTCCGTATGAAATCGCCTATCAGGGAATCTGGCAGATGCCGGCCGCGCGAGACTATGTACAGCAACAGTGTGAGCCGGATTGGGCCCGCAACCGACGGGATATGTTGCCATTGCTCGCGACACTGTAAGCAACTCCGCGATGCGTCCGCTGGTTCCTGACGACGCCCGGAACTGAACCCAAAAAAACGGCCCGCAGCTTGCGCTGGGGCCGCAGGACTTTGTCGAGCCGCTGACCGCCGCCTTCAAGAGCCTGCAGCTCGCGCTCGACAGTTTCCCGGGCTGCGTTGACGTGCAACTGGGGGCCATTGTCGGCTTTGACCAGCCGATGCCCGGTTCGCGCTGTGCCGAAAACCCCTGACCTTGCGCTAGCGGTGCGTTCGCCGCGCTTGCCCGGGCGGTTTGTTCGACCATCGCCTGTACGCTCTTTGAAAGGCGCTCTGCTCAGAGAAGCCCAGTCGAATAGCGATCTCGACCAGGCTCAGGTCGGTGTTTTTCAGGTAGCGCTCGGCAAGCTCGCTGCGGATCGTGTCCACAAGGGCGCGAAAGCTGAGTCCGCGATCTGAGAGCAGTTTCTGCAGTTGACGCGTGCTTTTTCCGGTATGCGGCGCGATATCCCGTATCAGCACTGGCCCCTGTGGCAATGCGTTCGCAATGGCGGTACGAGTGGCCATGAGCCATTCCGGATCTTCATTGCGCTGGATGTCGTTCAGCTGCTGAGCGCACAGGGCTTCCAGTGCCTTTTGCGAGGCGGTATCTGCGCCAGGGTTGATCGGATGATCAAGCAGTGCCGTGGCGAATCTAAGACTGTCGACTTCGGCGTGCCAGGTCACCGGGCACTGGAAAAACGCCTCCACAACATGGGTGTCGGACGCCGGAGCATGCTTGAAGCTGACGTGTTGCGGTCGGGCCTCAGCGCCTGTCAGCAGTGTGGCCAAGGTCACCGTGTGGGAAAAATCGAGCTCGGCCTGGTGATGGCTCACCTCGATGTTCGCCGGCATCGTGCTGC
>JBFHON010000315.1:0-3158 GCA_041593295.1 Oceanococcaceae bacterium
ATACGTTGCGTCCGGCGCGTCGGTAACGGCTGCTGCAGATGTGTCATGTCGCTGATCTTTGTGAACAATTGTGCACATCTTGATGCAGGCGTGTTTTTTTGTCAACACCTGTTCACTATTTCCAGACGAATTTCAGATTTCTCTTTTTATTTCTTCGACTTACACGATCAACACACAGAGACACAAACAGACCGCATGCTAACAACCACACACAGAACAGCGCAGCACCTGCATCCGCGCAGGCATACAACCGGCCAGCTGCCGGCCGTGCTGAAGACGAAATGCGCCCGCGACGACCCCGCGGGCAACCGATCCGCTACCGGTCCGAAGCCAGGCGCCGACCTGCGGCCAGGGCGCCCAAAGCGACCAGACCCGCACCGAGAGCCCCTGCGCCGCCCCCCTCATCGGACCGCCCACCCGGGCCTGCAGACACGCCGCGAAACGCCGGCGGAATCGTCAGCTCGTACGTCGCCCCACCCGTACCGAGACCATCCACACCACTGGGCCCCCGCTGGCTGCTGAAGTACAGCCGCGACCCATCCGGCGTGAAGGCCGGCCCCGTGATTTCGGAGCCACCCTTGCGGATTTGCATCAGCACACGCGCCTGACCGTTGGGCACAACCACCACCAGCCGCATCAGCTCGCCATCCTCGGCAACGAGCACATCACCAGCCGGGCTGACAACCAGATTGTCGACCTGATTAAAGCCGGTCTCGAGCTGCATGTTCTCGTTATCGAAAACGATTTCGATCATTTCATTTTCGATGTCGTAGGCCCAGACCCGGTTATCCCCTTTGGTCGTGAAGAACATGACACCACGGGTGGGCACCATCCCGCCCGGTGGTGTCTGCCGCACCGCTGCTGGCAGTTCGTAATACCAGATACCCTCCGCACTGGCGAAATGCGTCCCGTTTGGTGTTCGCCCCGGTACCAGCGGCACACCCAGGTCGGCCAGATCACAGGTGCTGTACGCCGACAAACCGGTCGGGTCAGTGAGCCCCAGCGCACACTCCGGCGGCTCTACCCAGGTCACCTTGCGGGGAACCCGCAGAGCGGCCGCATCGTCGGGGTAGGCGCCATCGGCGTACCCTTCGATGCTCATGACCTGCAGCTCCCCGGACTCCATCCGCATGCGCACGATGCCGTCATCGGTCATTTCCAGATCGTCAGCAGCCGACACGAAACGGTAAAAACGCTGTGTCCCCCCATCCTCGGTCTGGTAACACACATGGTGAACCGGATCGATAGCCGCCGCCTCGTGATTCAGCGCACCCAGCGCCGGCTTGCGCACCGCCGTTTCCGGCGAGCCAAAAGGGTCACATTCATAGACAAAGCCACCACTGGTCTCTTCGCACGACAGCCATGTTCCCCAGGGGGTTGCCCCGCCAGCACAGTTGTTTCGCGTGTTTTGCAGTATCCAGTAGGCATCGACAACATTACCGTCCGCATCAAAGCGCAGCGCCCCCGCCCCACCCGGACTGGAATCCTCCGAATTGGAGACATAGACCCAGCCGCCATCGGCTGGGGAGGGGTATACCGCACCGCCGTCCGGGTCCACATGCCAGGTGTAGCCATCGCTGTCGGCCTCGCCGGTGACGGGATTGATTCCGTGCCGAGCCACACAGCGCACCTCGAAACCGGCCGGCGCGAAGACCTCGTCGTCCACACCGGCAATGGCCCCGGAAGTCAGTGTCTTCTTTTCCAGCTCCGGGATATCGGCCAGCGGCCCTGCGGGGATATACAACTCTGCAGCAGCCTTGCGCGACCCCGTGCCGGCCTGCGCCCAGACGGAGGGCGCACCAACGGCTGCAGCACCGAAAAAGGCGGATTTGAGGATGCTGCGGCGGGTGATCAGCGAGTTTTCACGAAATGCCATAACAGGAAAGCAATGCAGAAAACCCGGCAGTATTCCCGCCAGGGATGACAGTCCCGTGAAACCGCGCGGCATCGTTCCACAGCGCTGCCAGCCGCTAAAATGTCCGCATGCGCAAATCCATGCCCACATCGGCAACATCGCCGTGCCCCTGCGGCAGCAAGCATACCTACGCGTCCTGCTGCGAACCGCTGCATCAAGGCTCACCGGCCAACGATGCGGAGCAATTGATGCGCTCGCGCTACTCCGCCTATGTCCTGCAACGGGATGATTACCTGCTCGCCAGCTGGCACCCGAGAACGCGCCCTGCCAGCTTGGCGCACGAAAGCGGCACCCGCTGGCTGGGTCTCAAGGTCATTCGCCACCACGTCACCGATACCACCCGGGCTGAAGTGATATTCGAGGCCCGCTACCGTGTTGGCGGCGGCTCTGCGGTGCGCATGCGCGAACACAGCCAGTTCATCAAGGAAGACGGCCACTGGTTGTATGTGGACGGGACAGTGCCCACCGAATAGCACCGGGAGCCGAGCTGATCAGGAGGCCTGCTTGCGATACTCGCCCGGGGCCATGCCAAACCAGCGCCGGAACGCCCGGGTAAAACTGGCGGTATCGCCATAGCCGACATGCAAGGCCATTTCTTCCAGCTTCATCGACGTGGAGGTCAGCAACTGACTGGCCATGAGCTTGCGCTCATTCTCCAGAATGTGGCGAAAACTGGTGTCAGCCTGTTCCAGTTTGCGACGCAGGCTGCGCGGCGACATCGCCAGGTTTTTCGCCACATCCTCCAGGGTGGCGACCAGCCCCAGCGGGCCCAGCAGCTGCTGCCGAACCTGCCCGGTGATGCCGTCCGTCTGGCGCTGCTCCAGCTGGTCGCGGCATTTGCCCTCCAGCAGCCGCACGAGGTGCGGGTCAAAGGTCGGCAGCGGACGATCCGCATCCGCCCGATTGACCGCAATGGCATTGCGCCCGCTGCCATAGCGCGGCGTGATGCCACACAACTCCGCAATACGGGACACATAGGCGGGCGCCGGCCCCTGGAACTCGAGCAATTGCACTTCGACACCGGCCAGGCTGAGTTCACGCATCAGCGTGATCCCGGTACCACTGTCCCGCTCGAGCAGGAACTGTCGCAGATGCTGCGGGATACGACACGGATCCGCCCAGACACCGAATTCATGCGGTGATTCAAAGATGCCGAACTCGCAATAGGCCGTACTCAGCGGCAGATAGCGCACGGCATGCTGAAAGGCTTCGCGCAAATTGCGGCTGGTCCGCATCGCGAATC
>JBFHON010000316.1:0-3147 GCA_041593295.1 Oceanococcaceae bacterium
AACCATTTGCGGAACAGGCTCGATGCGGCCTATTTCGATGGGTTGGACTACGACCTGCAGGTGGTGAGCCAGGGTATTCGGGAGCAGACCCGCCTGGCGCTGAGTTCCTTGCGGCGTATGGCACGCCGTGACGAGGCCGGTGCCATGTCGGAGGCCCATTGGGAAGTCGATGCGGAAAACTACCTGCAGGACATCACGGCATTGCGTGCCATTGCCTATCTCGACCCGGCCGGGAAGATCATGCGCTACGCGCTGGCGGCCCCGCTGGATACCCGGGACATTACCAGCCTGTTTGCGATGGTCGAGCTGCCCAAAGCGGATGCACTGGGGGCGCAGCAAGGCATTTACCTGAGCCCGGGTTTGAGCCCGCCCGGAAGCGACTCGGGGCTGGTGGCCGCCTTTGCTCCGGTGTATCGGGGCGAACGGGTCGCCGGCTACATCGCCGGCGTGCTGGATGTGGGCTATGAGTTTCGCAGCATGGTGCCCGTGCGTCAGCGCGAGCGCCATCGCGTACAGGTCGCAGATGGTCCGGTCCCGTTGTTCACCAACGGGGACTGGCGGCGGGCCGATTCGCAGCATGAGCGCGAAGTGCTGATACCGGTTCTCAATCGGGAGTGGGTTGTGCGTATTCGTCCGTCATCGGGGGTCAAGCAGCAGGAGATCCTGCCGCACCTGCTGGCGGCAGCCGGCGGGTTGCTGGCCCTTCTCGCAGCCTTCGTGGTGTATGTCGCGACCATTGCCAGTCAGCGCAGTCGCCTGCTGCAGGAGAACGCACGGGAGCTGACCCGCAGTGAGGACCGATTGAACCTGATCCTGAAAAGTGCGGGGGAAGGGATCTTCGGCATTGACGCTGCAGGGCGGACCACCTTCATGAACCCGGCTGCCTGCGAGATGCTGGGGTATACCTCCGCAGAGCTTGTGCATCGCCGGCAGCATGAAATCATTCACCACAGCACCCGCGACGGTGAGCCCATCGCTGCGGAAGATTGCAAGATTCTGGCGGCGCTGCGCGAAGGCAAGGCCTACTCGGATGACACGGAGGTGTTCTGGCGCAAGGATGGGCGACCCTTTGCCGTCGAGTACACCAGCGCGCCACTCCGCGAAGACAAGGACGCAGTTGTCGGTGCGGTGGTGGTGTTCAGGGACATCACCCGGCGCAAACAGGCCGAGGGCGAATTGCTGGCAGCCAATGCCGAACTGGAGGAATTTGCCTATCGCACCTCCCACGACCTGCGTTCACCGCTGGTGTCCTCGGTGGAGCTGCTCAACCTGACACGCCGTTTCTACGATGAAGGTGATCAGGAGCAGGCGCTGTTCAGCCTGACCATGGCGCAGCAGGGCCTGCGGCGGCTGGATGCGCTGGTGCAAAGCATTCTGCAGCTGACCCGCACGAAGAAACTGGAAGAACAACGCAGCCGGGTGGATTTTGCCGAGCTGATCGACGCCGCGCTCAAGAAGATGTCGCATCTGCCCGGTTTTGCACGCCTGCGCATTCAGACCGATATCGATGTGCCCGCTGAAATCTGGCTGATGCGTTCGCGCATGGAGCTGATCGCCGAAAACCTGATTTCCAATGCGATCAAGTACCAGGACCCGGAGCAGCCCGAGCCGGTCATCCGGATATCCGCCCGGGTTGACGGGCGCCGGTTTGTCTTTTCGGTGGAGGACAACGGCCTCGGCGTACCCGAAGGGCAGCAGGACAAGCTGTTTTCGATGTTCAAACGCCTGCACAGCGATGTGTCCTTCGGGTCCGGGCTGGGGCTGTACATGGTGAAAAAGAGTGCCGAGGTGATGGGCGGCACCATCCGCTACCAGCCCAGCAAGGTCGGAGCCTGCTTCCAGTTTGAAATGCTGCTGCCGGAGTAGGAGGCGGGGCCGGCAGTCGTCGGTGCGGCTCGGTAGCAATGGCGAGGTTGCCGACCCGGTGGCGTGTAATTCGCATGCGGGTATCGGTATGTGCGCTGTGAATGTCAGTTGCTGTCTAGCTCCAGCAAGCTCAGGGGTCGTGTGCCGATGCTGAAGAATTCCGTCGAGGCCCTGCAGATTGTCAGCCAGTTGCGGGAGCGATTCGCGCGCGAATACTCGGCCTCGGTTCCCCGTACGCCACTGGTCGCCAGCGCACGGACATTCGTGGCCCCGGCGCCGCACGATGCCGGTGACGACACCACATCGACGGCCCTGTTTGCCGCCTTGCGGGGCACCCCCGCAGGGGAAATCGCGCAGATCCGCAGCGGCTCCGAAACTGAGATTGCACGGCTCTGTCGCCGGGCCTTGCAGGTTTACGACAAGGCCGCGTCGCAGCGGCTTTATCTGGCCTGCCTGCGCTGGCGCGTGGCGGTGCTGCGGGCCCTGATCGATCACTCCGCAGATGCCCGTGCCCTGACTGCGCACCTGCGTGCCGGGGATCAACTGGTCGTTACCACCTCCCGCGACGGGATGGTCAGTGTCGACCTGCGGGCGAGCACCACCTCACCCGGCAGCCATCCCGGGATCATCTATGCCCGTGCGCTGAGCGAGCATGCCGTGTTTCAGGCGGACGAAGACGAGGCTGCAGGAACGGTCGAATGCGCCGAGCGTTTTGCCGGGCGGGTGGAGGGTGCCATCCGTGAGGCGGAGCGCGAACGCGAGCGCAGCGCCTCGCGCTCGCGGTCGACACCGCGCGAGGTCGGGGAGACGCGCGTTCTCAGTCACGTCTACAAGGCACTGGCGGCGGAAGTTCCCCCGGCCTGCTATCGCAACCTGCTGGCGCTGGCGGCAGGGCCGCTCGGCGACCCCGATCATCTGGGCCGCATCCGCGTGCTGATCCGGGCGGAGCGGCCCATGGCCGCGCAATGGCTGTTGGACTCGGCGGGTGACAAAAACCCGTCGTGGGCGCTGCGGCCCGGGTCGCCGGCGGAATCAGCGGCTTCTTCACCGCAGCAGGAACTGGTGCTGTACGAGGGGCGCAATCCGATCGATGCGGAGTGCTGCTACCTGTGGCATGCGGGGCGAACGCACACTGCCTTCGCCGCGACATTGTCCGTGGAGTCCAGCCAGCCCTTGCGGGTTCCGGATGCAGGCCTGGACCTGTCCGCTGTCGCGATCCGGGAGGATGATCCCTCACGTCAGGCGCAGCTGTGGGCCGGCGAAAGGCGTGCGCAGGCACCG
>JBFHON010000317.1:0-3145 GCA_041593295.1 Oceanococcaceae bacterium
CCGTAAATGGCATCGACCAGGCTTTCGCCGTCGTTCTCCAGCTTGGCAACCCGTGCGTTCTTCTTGGTCGCTGCGTAAAAACTATCGGTGCCGAAGACCGGACGCACGGACTTGTAAACCGGAATCTTGAAGGTATCCGGGTACTGCTTGAGCATGGCCTGCAAACCGGCGCTCAGCTGCCCGGCGTACTCGCTCATGTTCTCGGCGGTGATCGTGAACAGCAGCTCATCGGGAATGACATCGGTGTACGACTCCCAATGCCGCTCCTTGCCTGCTGCCGGGCGCGGATAGCCTTTCATGCCTCCCGTCCACGCCGGGATCGAGCCATCGGCATTGCCGGCTTTCTCGGCTCCTACAGGGGTCAGGTCTTGCCCGAGTCGGGCGGCCTCGGACTCGGAAACAGCCGCCAGCGCCAGACTGGGTAACATCAGTGCAGCAGCGGCCAAGCCGATAGGCATTGAAACACGCATTGGGATCTCCTCGTGGTTTTGTCTAATTACACAAGCTGTCTTGCTTTCACCTGCAATGCTAGCGTGATTTGCGACTGAACTACAGCGCTGTATCGAAACCCATCTTCTCGAGCAGGCCGTCCAGTTCATCGAAACTGTGGAACTGCACCTGCAGCGAACCGCGCCCCTGCGCGTCGCCACTCAGGCTGACCGTGTTCCCCAGATGCTCCTGCAGGGCTTTTTCCAGCCGCTTCCAGTCATCCCCGGAAGCCGCTACCGGTCGCGCCGCAGCCGGCGCACGCAAGCGCGACTCCAGGGTGCGCACGGACCAGCCGGCATCCGCACAACGCTTCGCCCAACGCTCCTGCTCGCGCGGTTTGAGCGCCGCCAGCGCCCGGGCGTGCCCCATGCTCAGCTGATTGGCATTCACCATCTGCTGCACCGATGAAACCAGGTTCAACAGGCGCAAAAAGTTGGTCACATAGACCCGGGACTTGCCGATACGCTCGGCGGCCTCCCCATGGGTCAGCTCCAGCTGTTCCGCCAGAATCTTCAGCCCCTGCGCGGTTTCCATCGGCGTCAGCGATTCGCGCTGCAGGTTTTCGACCAACCCGAGCACGACGGCTTCGTCATCGCTGATATCGGGCCGGATCACGGCGGGCAATTCGTGCAGCCCGGCACGCTGCGCAGCCCGCCAGCGGCGTTCGCCGGCAAGCAATTCGTAGTAATCCCCGCACGGACGCAGGACCACCGGCTGGATCACCCCGCTCTGCCGAATCGACTCCGCCAGCCCTTCGATGGCCATCGGCTCGAACTCCCGGCGCATCTGCGCGCGCCCCGGACGAATCTGATCGATACCGATGGAACGTACATGGAGAGTGCCCGCAGGATGTTGCGTGCGATAATTTGAATCTTTCTCCCGATTGATGGAGCTCATATCCGTGCAGGATCTCTACTTGCAAATGCTCAATGCAGTGGGTGAAAACCCCGACCGCGAAGGGCTCAAAGATACTCCCAAGCGCGCAGCGGCGGCGATGGAGTATCTCACCAGTGGCTATCAGATGAAGCTGGACGAGATCGTCAATAACGCGATTTTCGAATCCGGCTCTGACGAAATGGTGATTGTGCAGGACATCGAGCTGTTCTCCCTGTGCGAGCACCACCTGCTGCCCTTCATCGGTCGTGCACATGTGGGCTATTTGCCGGACGGCAAGGTCATCGGGCTGTCCAAGATTCCGCGCATCGTCGACATGTACGCCCGCCGCCTGCAGATTCAGGAATCCATGACTCGGCAAATAGCCGAGGCGGTTCAATCGGTTACCGGCGCCCGCGGGGTCGCGGTTGTCATCGAATCGAAACACCTCTGCATGATGATGCGCGGTGTCGAAAAACAGAACTCCAGCATGACCACCTCGGTGATGCTGGGAACCTTCCGCACCGACCCGCGGACCCGCGCAGAGTTTCTGACCCTCCTGCGCAAATAACCTTCCAGGAGTTTCCCGATGCCCACCTGCACCGCCCCGTCGACCGCCCCGCAACGCGAAGTGCTCAACCACCTGGCCCCGGAGGTCCAGGATTTGGTCACGCGACATCTGGAACAGCGCAACCTGTGGATGCCCAGCGAACTGCTCGATGAACGGGAGCGTGACCAGTTGCGCGAGGCGGCCCGGGGCCTGCCCGAAGCCGCGCGCGCCGGACTGGCGCTGAACCTGCTCACCGAGGAAGGCCTGCCCCATTTCCACCGCCTGATCGCGGTGCACATGGGCGAAGGCAGCATCTGGACCCGCTGGAACAACATCTGGACGGCCGAAGAGGACCGCCATGGCTGTGTACTGCGGGACTACGCCCGCGATTCCGGCATTTTCGAGATGGCGGCGCTGGAGCGTCTGCAATACGCTTACCTGGAGGCCGGCTTCGACCCGGACTGGGGCCGCGACCCCTACAAGCTGCTGGCGTATACCAGCCTGCAGGAGAAGGCGACCCAGCGGGCGCATGGCAACCTGGCCCGCCTGGCCTCGGCAACGGAGCCCCGGCTGCAGCACATTCTTTCGCGCGTGGCCGGCGACGAATCCCGTCACCATGTGTTCTACCGCGATGCCTTCGCCATGATCCTGCGCGAAGACCCGGAGCGGGCCCTGCGTGCTGCCTGGGCGGTGATGCCCAACCTGGCCATGCCCGGGCACACGATCCCCGGCTACAACCAGCTTTCGGACGTGGTCCGCGCTGCGGGCATCTATGGCCCGCTGGACTACTGCAAGATCGTCTCCGACCTGCTCGCGATCTGGGGCATTGCTGCCGCCCGGGGTCTGTCCTCACGGGCCGAACAACTGCAGGACAAGCTCATGGCCCTGCCACGTCGGCTGGAACGCTTTGCCGAAGTCGTCGCCAGGCGCCGCCCGGCGATGCCGGACCTGGATTTCGACTTTTTGCCCCGCGCCCGGATCTAGCGGCAGAACACCCCGAAACTTTCCGGCATCCACAGGGCCGTCACCACAATCACGGCGCCCATGGCGCTGATGCTGTAACCACGCCATTGCGGGCGGAAACTCAGGTGCAGCCAGGCCCGCCGCAGCACTTCATTCTGCAGCACGAAAGCCGGCACGGTGCCCAGACCGAAAGCCAGCATCAGTGCCGCCCCCGACACCGGTGAGGCACTGAGCGCTGCCACAAAGATCGCGCCATACAGCACCGGGCAC
>JBFHON010000318.1:0-3137 GCA_041593295.1 Oceanococcaceae bacterium
CGGGCGGTCTTGCCGAGCTGGTCGTAGCGCCCCATCGTGTCCCTGACCGCATCGGGGACCTGGTTCTTGCCCAGCGCGGTGCGGTCACGGGTACCGATGATCAGCAGGGTCGGAGTCTGGATGCGGCTAAACTCGTGGACCACCGGCTGGGTGAAGATCATGTCGTAGGTCAGCGCCTGGTTCCAGGCCAGACGCGGGTAGTCCGGGCTGCCCAGTGGCGCGGTCAGCAGGTCGACCCAGCGGTCGTAGGCGGGGCGCCATTGGCCGTCGTAATAGCTTTCGCGCTGGTAGGCCCGGACCTTTTCGGCGCTCTTGCCGAGTTCACCCCGGTACCACTGCTCCACGCTCTGGTACGGCACGCCGAACTGCCGCCAGTCCTCCAGCCCGATGGGGTTGGTCAGGATCAGCCCGCGTGTGCGTTCCGGGTATTCCAGTGCGAAACGGGCGGCCAGCATCCCGCCCATGGAGTGGCCAAACACAAAGACCGGGCCCGTTTCGCGGGCATCGAGCAACGCGGCGGTGTTGGCGGCCAGCTGGTGAAAGCTGTACTGGTAGTGGGCGGGCTTGGTCGATTTGCCGAATCCGATCTGGTCCGGCACCAGCACGCGGTAGCCGGCCTGGCTCAGGGCAGTGATGGTCTGGCCGAAATAGGCGCCGTTGAAGTTCTTGCCATGCAGCAGCAGCACGGTTGCGCCGGTGTCCCGGCCCGCGGCCTGGGCAACATCCATGTAGGCCATCTGCATCGACTCGCCCTGGGACTCGAAGGCAAGGCGGTTCACCGGATAGGGGTAGGCGACCCCTTCCAGGTTGATGCCGGCGGGCTGCGTCGGGGCCTGTGCGGGGGCGTGGCCCGCGGTGAGGGTTGCCGCCAGCAGGAACAGGGGGCGGGCATGGCGCAGGGCAGTATTCAGCATCGGTGGGGTCAGTTTGTCAGGAGGTGATGGGTACGGCAGGGCGTGCGTACCGTGGCATGGGAGTGAGCTCCGCGGCGGAAGTTCCCTGCTGCGAGGAGGCCTGACGCCGGCGGGGAGCCCGCACCGTACCTTTGATGGGTTTTCTGTGCAGGTCGGCTCCCTAGTATCCGCCACCGGGAGGAAACACGAGTGCCCGAAATATATGGCTGAGCCGGCAGGGTTCGCCGGGCGGTCGCGCTCGACAGTTTCCAGTGGGAACACAAGAGGAGGAAGACAATGTCAAAGCTACAACATGCCGACAGCGGTATCTGCCATCACATGCAGAACCATCCGGCCGCGATAGCGGTATCGGATGACCGGGGCGACTGGAGTTGTGCGCGGGTCGAGCAGGCCGTCGCCCGGGTGCGCAATGGTCTCGCTGCCGCCGGTTTGCAGGCCGGGGACCGGGTGGCCGTGGTCGCGAAAAACCGGGCCGAGCAACTGATTCTGTTGCTGGCCAGCCTGCGTGGCGGGCCGGTCTGCGTGCCGGTGAACCGGCGCATTGCCCGGGATGAAATGCTGTGGATCATTCAGGATGCCGATTGCCGGGCCATTTTCGCCGATGCCGAGACGGCGGCGAGCCTGGATGCCGGGCTGGCCGACCAGATTCCGGCAAACCTGCGTTTTGCGCTGGACGGTACGCCGGCAGACTGGACGGACTTTTCCCAGTGGCTGTCCGCGCAGAGTGACGTGGCGCCACGGCGACCGGAGGATGTGTCCCGGCCGTATCTGCAGATCTACACCTCGGGCACCAGCGGGCGACCCAAGGGGGTGGTGCTTACCGAGTTCAACGCGCTGGGGCATCTGCTGGCGGTGCTGGTCAGTGTCGACACCACGCCGGGCCCCGGCGAGGCCATGTACCAGGCGCTGCCACTGTTTCACGTGGGCGGCGTGTTCGCTTCGCTGTGGGCCCTGAGCCGGGGCACACGCCTGATTCTGCGCGAGGAATTCAACCCGGTCACCACGGATGCCTTGCTGGCCAGTGGTGGTGTCCACCACGCCGCCATGGTTCCGGCCATGATCCAGGCCTGTGCGCAATTGCCGAAGCCGGCGCAGGGTTACCCGGATCTGCGCGCCGTCCTCTACGGGGCGTCGCCGATTTCCCGCAGCGTGCTGGCGGCGGCCACCGCGCGTTATGGCTGTGATTTCGTGCAGATTTACGGCATGACGGAGACGCATAGCGTCATCAGCACCCTTACGGCTGCCGATCATCGGCGCATTGCCGAGGATGCGGATTCGCCCCTGATCCGCTCCGCCGGGCGTGCCGTGGCCGGGACGGTGCTGACGATCACGGATGCGCTCGGAGAGCCGCTGCCCGCAGGCGAGGTCGGCGAGGTGCGGGTCAGTTCGCAGCACGTGATGCAGGAATACTGGAACAACCCCGCCGCCAGCAGCGAGGCCCTGTGTGACGGGCAGCTGTGTACCGGAGATGCCGGCTACCTGGACGAGGCCGGCTACCTGTATATCGTGGACCGTCTCAAGGACATCATCGTCACCGGGGGGGAGAACGTGTCGTCGCTGGAAGTCGAATCGGTGCTGTTGCAGCACCCGGACATCAGCGATGTCGCGGTGATCGGTACCCCGGATGAGCAATGGGGCGAGGCGGTTACCGCGCTGGTTGTCACCCGCGAAGGAACGGTGGATGCGGGCGCGGTACGGGCCTTCTGCAAGGACCGCCTCGGCGGTTTCAAGATTCCCAAACGGGTAGAGGCCGTGGCGTCGATCCCGCGCAACGCGGCCGGGAAGATTCTCAAGGCCAGGCTGCGGCAGGAGTTCTGGCAGGGGGAGGAACGCTGTGTCTCCTGAGCAAGTCGCCACCAACCCGGAATTCCGCTCGCTGCGGCTGGTCATCGAGCAGCAGGTTGCGCGCATCACCCTCAACCGCCCTGAACGCAGAAACTGCCTGACCCGTGACTTCTGGCGCGAACTGCCGCAGGCCCTGCGCATTGCCGAAAGCCGCGATGACTGCCGCTGCGTGCTCCTGGAAGGCGAGGGGCCGATGTTCTCCTCCGGCATCGACCTGGCGGTTCTCGACGACATGCAGCAGGGGGCCGAGCGGGAGGCCTCGCGGCGTGCGGAGCATCTGCGGCGCCTGGTGCTGTCGCTGCAGCAAAGCGTGACGGCGCTGGAGGAGTGCCCCCTGCCGGTGGTCGCGGCGATTCAGGGGGCTTGCATTGGGGGCGC
>JBFHON010000319.1:0-3128 GCA_041593295.1 Oceanococcaceae bacterium
GCTGATTTATCAGGACTGGAACGAGCAATCGCTGGCAGCGACGGATAAAGTCGTCGATGCGACACCGCTGTCGCCCTTTGATGCGGCGCCGGAGTCGCCTGCGGAAATTGCAGCAACGACCGCGAACATGGCGTCGGGCGCAGATGCACCTCCGGAGGTCCCGGTCGACAAAACGGCACGGGTGCCCTCAATGCCGGAAATCACCAGTGGTGACGCCGCTGATGACATCTGGGTCCGCACCGACGTGCTGGAAGCCCGGATCAGCCGTTCCGGCGGTGATATCAAGCAGCTGCGCTTGCTGAAATACAAGATTTCCGACGAGGAAGGCTCGCCACCGCTGAGTTTCCTGAGCAGCAATCCGCAGCAGTTCTTCGTCGCGCAGAGCGGCGTGGTCAGCACCAAGGGTGCAACGCCCCTGCACAGCACCCGCTGGGACTACAACGGTCCCAAGGAGCGCGAACTCGCCAAAGGACAGGAGCAATTGCCGATCGTCCTGAGCTGGACCGATGCCGGCGGCCGCCAGGTCCAGCGGACCTACCACTTTGTCCGCGGGAAGTACGAGGTTGAAGTCAGTCAGACCCTGATCAACCAGGGAACGGAGACCTGGGAAGCCAGCCCGTACTGGCGCTTCGTGCGTGACATGCACAAGAGCCGTTCCGAAACCAAGTTTGTGCAGACCTACACCGGTGTGGGTACCTACGAACTGGACGACGAGCGTTACAAATTCCGCAAGCATTCACTCGATGACCTCGAGGATGAGCCGCAGGCCATTACCCAGCCCGGTGGCTGGACAGCGATCATCGAACACTATTTCATCGCTGCCATTCTGCCCCCGGAGCAGGAGAACAATCGCTTTTTCTCGCGTCCCAGTGCCGTCAAGAGCGACGCCTTCCTGACCGAATACGTGGCCGAACCCCTGACCGTCGCGGCCGGTGCCAGCGTCGAGCACAGCGTGCGGCTGTACATGGGACCGAAACTGCAAAACGAACTGGGTTCCATCGCACCCGGGCTGGAACTGACCATCGACTACGGTCTGCTGACTCCCATTTCCGAACCGCTGTTCTGGGTGATGGCCAAGATTCACAGTGTGGTGGGGAACTGGGGATGGTCGATCATCCTGATCACGCTGCTGGTGAAAGCGCTGTTCTTCAAGCTGTCTGAGGCGCAATACAAGTCGATGGCGCGAATGAAGAAGTTCGCTCCGCGCATCCAGCAACTCAAGGAACGCTACGCCGGTGATCAGCAACGTCTGCACCAGGCCATGATGGACCTGTACAAGAAAGAGGGCTTCAACCCCCTGGCCGGTTGCTGGCCGATGCTGGTGCAATTCCCGGTCTTCATTGCGCTCTACTGGGTGTTGCTGGAGTCCGTGGAGCTGCGCCACGCCGACTTTGTGCTCTGGCTGACCAACCTGTCGGCACCGGACCCGTATTACGTGCTGCCCATCCTGTTCGGTATCTCGATGTTCCTGCAGCAGAAGATCTCCGGACAGGCGGCGACGATGGAGCCGATGCAGCAGAAGATCATGAACATCATGCCAGTCGCACTGGCGATCTTCTTCACCTTCTTCCCCAGTGGTCTGGTGCTGTACTGGTTTGTTTCCAACCTGATCGGTATTGCCCAGCAGTGGCTGATCACCAAGCGCATGGAAGCCGAAGCCTAGAAACCGGGCCCGACTCTTAGCGGCGGAACGGCGCACATGTCCACCGATACCATTGCAGCCATTGCCACCGGCCCTGCTCAGGCAGCTGTGGGCATTGTCCGGCTCAGTGGGCCGCGGGCGCTGGACGTCCTGCAACAGCTGTGTGATCGCCGTAGCGCCTACCGCCCACGGGTCGCCACGCTGGTCCGCGTCTGTGAAGACGGTGGAGAGGTCATCGATGAAGGGCTGGCACTCGCCTTTCCGGGGCCAGCCAGCTACACCGGCGAAGATTCGGCAGAGCTGCAACTGCATGGCAGCCAGTTCGTGCTGCAACGCGTGCTGCGGCGCTGCCGCGAACTGGGGGCACGCCTGGCTGAACCGGGCGAGTTCAGTCGCCGTGCCTATGAGAACGGACAACTGGATCTGGCCCAGGCCGAGGCCGTAGCCGACCTGATTGCGGCCGAGAGTGCAGATGCCGCACGCGCCGCCCAGCAGAGCCTGCAGGGCGTGTTTTCACGCCGTTGTGAACAACTCGCGATGGATGTCCTGACACTGCGCTCCCTGATCGAAGCCTGGCTGGATTTTCCCGACGAGGATATTGGCGACATGCAGCTGCAGGCCTGGCGTCGGCAGGGACAGGACCTGGTGCAGGAGATCGAAGGACTCACCGACGAAGCCCGCAGCGGACTGCGCATGACGCAGGGCTTTACCGTGCTGATCATTGGCGCGCCGAACGCTGGCAAGTCCACGCTGCTCAACGCGCTGGCCCAGCGGGAAGTGGCGATTGTCAGCGATATTGCCGGCACCACCCGCGACATCCTGGGCGAGCACCTCAGTCTGAATGGCGTTCCGGTCAGGCTGGTGGATACCGCAGGTTTGCGGGAAAGCTCAAATGACCCGATCGAACAAGAAGGCATGCAGCGAGCGCGCCAGGCGGCCGAAAGCGCTGACCGGATTGTTTGCCTGAGTTCGCCGGATGCCCCACCGCCGACCATTCCGGCGCAGTGGGAAGACCGTGTGTTGCCGGTTTTCAATAAATGCGACGTCCGCGGTGTGGCCGCGGGGCGTGATGACCAGGGCGTGCACATTTCTGCCAAGACCGGTGAAGGGCTGGACCTGCTGGTGGAGGAACTGGTGGGCAAACCGTTGCAGCACACCGGTTTTTCGGCACGCCAACGGCATGTTGACGCGCTCGATGATGCAATGTTCCACGTGAATCATTCGCTCGGACACATGGCGCAGGTGGCGACCCTTGAGCTCGCGGCCGAAGAGCTGCGTCTGGCGCAGGAAGCACTCGGGAGCATTACCGGTGAATGCACTACTGAAGACCTGCTCGGCAAAATCTTTTCCTCGTTCTGCATCGGCAAATAGCCGTTCATTCCCGACTGTTGGTAGCCCTTACACGGTGGCGCTAGACTGGGGGCAAGCAACGAATCAGGCCGGCTATGAGCAGTGACGCACGGAACGACTACGATCCCGAAGAAAC
>JBFHON010000320.1:0-3122 GCA_041593295.1 Oceanococcaceae bacterium
GGTTGCCGGACTGGCTGCCAGTGAGACCGTCAGGTCACACGCATCACCGAAGCCGTCACTGTCCGCATCGGCCTGATCGGCATTCGCGATCGCCGGACAGTTGTCCACCGAATCCTGCACCCCGTCGCCGTCCGTGTCGGTGCTACCTCCGCCGTTGGGCGTCGCGTCGCAGGCATCGCCCTCGCCATCACCATCGGAGTCCGTCTGCTCGCTGTTGGCCACATCGGGGCAGTTGTCGGTGGAATCCGGAACGCCATCGCCGTCGCTGTCCGGGTCGCTGCAGGCATCGGCAGCGTCATCCGGGCAAGGGTCCAGCCCATCGACCGTGCCATCGCCGTCCGCATCCTGCGGATTTCCACCCGGGTCATTCGACTCATGCACGCCCAGTGTGTCCTGACAGTAGATGAACGGGTTTTCATCCAGCGAGACGCCATCGATCATGTTCCAGTATTCGTAGCGGAAATCGATCAGCGCCGTCTGGAACTCACAGAAACCCGGTGCCTTTTCACGGGCGATGGCAGTTTCGCCTTCGCCGGCAGGCAGCAGGTTCAGGTGTGCAAGCGCAGACTCCACCACATGATACTGGGGGTCGTAGCTCAGATCGCCCCAGCCAATCTGCAGCCAGGGTGCCACCGGGTTGATGGGCACCGCGCCCAGATCGAACACGGCATTGATCGGGTCGTAATCCAGCAGCCCGGGAATACGGGCCGCCTGCTCCATCGCACGGCGGACAAACCAGTTGTTGATGGTAAATCCACTCCCGGCTGCCATCACCGGAGCACCATCCACATCCTTGATGCCGCCCTCATGCCCGACCAGGCGGCGGGCCTCCTGAATGATCTTCGAGGCGACACCTGCGGCCTGCGGAGACGAGAAGCTGGTCCCGGGCACAAAATCATCGATCCCGGACTCGCAGTCCATGCAGTAAGGCAGTTGTTGGGTGTAGTCGGCAACGAAGTCAGCGAGGTTATTCGAGAAGACCTGGGTATCCCCCTCCGAACTGCCCTCCTCGAAACCGGAAACACCGACACTCCACCACGGGCCAGGACCACCACCCAGCGCGGTCACCCCGTTGCCGTTGCCCGCCGAGCAAAAGAACAATTTGCCCTGCTCGACAACCCCCTCAAACGAGAAGGAATAGGAAAATGGCAGTGGCAACGGCGTTCCGATTGCCGGGTCCTGATAGCCATAGCTGGTATTGATGACGTCAACCAGCGGGTGCGTGAAGGCGTATTCCTGCGCCGCATCATTACCCAGCGCCCCCTCCGTTTCGATGAACAGAATGACCGCATCCGGGTTGGCGTACAGCACCGCAGAACTGGTGCCCACGCCATGTGGGCTCTTGTCGGTGGACGGCACCAGTGGTGTAACACCATCCCCGGACTCGGAGCGCACGATGAGATTGGTCCCTTCGAAATAGTAGGACTGCCCCCGAACAACCTTGCTCCAGACCTGCTCCATATCGGCAGCAATGTCAGCGGCGATGTTGCCGGAGCGCGTGAGTTCGAAACGATGCTCCTCACCGACACCAAAGGCCGCCAGCATCGCGTCAGTTACCCGCACGTCCTGCTCGTAATAAAACTCGTGATAGGGATTGATCGCCGAATCGATGACAGCAACGACCACCTGCGGCTCGCCGCCTGGTGGCGGCGTCGGGGTGGCGGTCGGCGTTGGCGTTGGCGTCGGTGTCGAACCGGATACCAGCGCGGCCTGCATGGTCACGGTGATTTCGGTGGGGCCATTGATGAACCCCGACACGGTCGCAGCGTAGGTGCCGGCTTGGCCGGATGCGTAATTGAGCACTTCCGGGTCAGAACCGCCATTCTCTGCCGAAGCGCTGGTTCCGTCCGGGTAGTCCACGGTCAGGTCCAGATCATCCAGCCCCGTCGGGGACTCCCACGACAGGGTGATCGTCACACCTCCGTAGCTGCAATCCGTCACAGCGGGCAGCACGAAGTCGTGTTCCGCCTGGGTAAAGCCGAGCGCGGAGGCCGAAAAGCTTTGCGTCCAGGTTGCCGGGCTATACGAAGTTGCGTCGCAATCCACACTCTGGGCGTTTGTACCTACGCTGAACAGCGCCAGATGCAAGCCCACGATGGACAGTGAAGCCCTTTGCAGAAACGACTTTGTGTTCTTGTTCATTTCGATTCTCGATCCCGTTTGAAAACGACAGCGGGCGGGTGCACAGGCACCCACCCCGCCTGGTTGTTTTATCCACTGCCCCCGCAGCCAGGTACTGCGGGCCAGGTCACAAGCCGCCTGCGCATCCTGCATTCGGCACAGCAGGCGACTCCCCATCCTCGTCAGACACCGCACCGGCGGCGACGCCAGCCCAGCATCGCCATCAGCAGCAGTGGCAGCCCCAGCGATCCGCTGCCGGAGGTCTTGCCGCGTGAGTCACCAACCGTGTCGGCGGGCACCGCTGTCGGCACCGGCGTCACACCCGGCGCCGGTATCGGCGTTTCTGTCACTCCCCGCACAAACACTTCCGCCTTGGTCGTGAAGCTGCCACTGGCGCTGTCCGTCACGGTCACGCTCGGAGTCCACGTACCCGCCGCCGTGTATACATGCTCCACCGACGGGTCCGTACCGGTGACGACCGCGCTGCCATCACCAAAGTCGAAGGCATATTCCACGATCGTCTCGCCGGAAGCGGCAATCGAGCTGCTGGCATCGAAGGTCACCGTGTCGCCTACGTCCACCGTCCGCGGCGACACCGTCAGTTGCGCCGTCGTCTGCTGACCTGCCACCACGGTGACGACCGCCAGCGCCGAATCTTCGACCGCATCATCTTCCGAGGATGTCACCGTGACCGTTGCCGTGTAGGTGCCTGCAGCATCATAGGTATGCGTAACTGTCGCCTGCGTGCAGTCGGACGACAGCGTGCCATCACCGAAGTCAAAGCAGAAACTCGACCCACCCGGTGCCGTCGAACCCGAGGCATCAAAGGTAATCGTGGCCGGAGCCTGGTAGCTGCCCCCGTTGGCGCTGACGCTCAGAGCGGCGATCACCTCGCCTGCGGTGTTCGGGTCATTCACGCTCACGCTGGTCGTGCGCTTCACCGTCACCTGTGCCGACGCGGAATTATTTTCATCTTCAACCACCACCACATGCGCGGTATA
>JBFHON010000321.1:0-3106 GCA_041593295.1 Oceanococcaceae bacterium
CAGGACGGCCTGCCTGATGCACTGGGCAGCCTGGTGCCGCCCTATCTCGATACCGACATCGTGGTGAAGATTTCCGATGTGCAGCCCGATGGCACCGCCCTGCTGCTGACCGAAGGCATCCTGCGGGCCTCCCACCGGGCACTGGACGATGAACGCAGCGTGCGTGTAGGCGAGGAGGTCATCGTGCCCTTCCACCCGCACCTGGCCTCGGCGCTGGAGCCGGTCGTTGCCGACCAGCTCACCGAATACTGGATCGAGATCTGGCCGACCTCCAAGAGCCTGCAACCCGGTCACCGGTTGCGCCTCGACCTGTACTCCAGCGACTGGCCCAACCACCTCACCCTGCAGAAGCCGGTGGTCAACACCGTGCAGCTTGGCGGGGAAACACCGTCCTACCTGCTGCTCCCGCTGGAGCCCACTGCGACCACTTCGACCCGGACACCGCTGGACGACAGGCAACAGCTACGATCCCAGGGTGGCGCGTTGGCACCGACCCTGCTTGGGCTCCTGCTGCTGGGTGCCACCCGTCGACGCCGGCGCCAGCGCCGGCAAACACCCGGTGCAGCACGCGGTCAGTGAGACACCCGGGCAATCAGCGCCCGGCGGCCCCCTGGGTAGAAAGCCGGGCTTCCTTCAGGATCAGGATGCCCCCGCGAACGACCACCGTCGCAATCACGGCGCCCACCACCAGGTCGGGGTAACGGCTACCAGACAGCCATACCAACACCCCGGAGGCGATCACGCCGAGGTTGGCGATCACATCGTTGACGGAAAATATCCACGACGCCCGCATGTGCACGCCACCCTTGCGATGCCGTGATATCAGCATCAAACAGCTCAGGTTGGCCACAAATGCCAGTGCACCCACCGCAATGATGAGCGCACTGTGCGGGTCACTGCCCAGAAAATACCGACGCAACACGTCGAACAGCACGCCGACTCCGAGAACGATCTGAAGCCAGCCACTGAGCGTGGCAGCCCGGGCCTGTTGCGCCAGGCCTTTGCCCACCACGAAAAGCGAGATGCCATACACGGCTGCATCCGCCAGCATGTCCAGCGAATCGGCAATCAGACCCGTGGATTGCGCCATGACGCCCGCCACGGCTTCGAGCACGAACATCAGACCGTTGATGCCCAGCAAGTACCGGAGCGTGGTGCGCTCCAGCGCATCGGCCTGCCCGGCGCCACAGCCACAATCAGACATTCAGTTCACCGGCACCTTGCCACAACGGCATGCACTAACTGCCTTTCCAGCGCTCGAGCCGGGGAATCTGCCGGGTCAGAAGCCACGCCAGCACCCCATTCATGCCGCTCTTCCTCATCTCGGCAATGCAGTACTTCTGGAACTTCCGAGCGGTGTCGACTTCCGGCGGGCTGAGGAATTGGCCTTCGGCGTAGCACATCGAGCAGTAGCGATCGTTGATGGAACCGTCGGCGTTGGTGCCTCCGCCCTGTGGGTCCTTGTTCATCGGGTAACCACAACTCTGGCACTGCTTGTTCATGCGTTCGCTTCCTGCCTGCGTACTCGTCTTCGATAGTAGTGGGCCAACAACGGCCTGAAAAGCCATGGAGCAGAGCCCAATTGTTCCAGCTGCCGGATTCATGCGCGCCCGGAACGGCGAGCACCGCAACACGGGGTTCGTTGTGCGGGCCTGATCATCGCGACCAGCCTGGTCGAAGGTCCCGCTACCTAAGATCTCCCCATTGCTGGCGTTTTCCAGTTCCCAGCTGGAAAACCAGACCGAGACAGACAACCGCTATTGGGCCTCGGGCGAATGGGTGATGCATGGTTGTTGCTCTCCTGATCTGGGCTGCGCTTGATGGCAACACCACCGCTCTGCCCGGCAAATGGCGCACACCCGCCCTAACCCTTCGGAAAACCAGGGAAGAACCTGTTCGTGGTCTCCTGATAGCGCTTGTATTCCGGTCGCTTGCGAACAGAATAGTACTCAGCAGGTATGGCCCCGGTGAGATAGACGAGGGTGATGTACATCATCAGGGATGCCGCCAGGCTGCCGGCGCCCAGCACCGCCCAGACCACCGTCGACTCCACCGGCTGCAAGGCCAGCCACGATGGCACCGCGGCAATGACGATACCGGTCCATACCAGCCACTCGGAAAAATAATTCGGGTGCCGGCTGTAACGCCAGAGCCCGACATTGCACACGCCACCCTTGTTGCGGGAAACAAACTTCAGCTTCTGCAGGTCGGCCGTGGACTCCAGGGCATAGGCGGTCAGCCAGATGGCTATGCCGATCAACTCCCAGGAATGCAGTCGATTGTCACCATTGACGGCCATCAGAAAGCCCGGCAAGGCGAGCACCGAGGCGTTCGCCAGACCCTGGGCAAGGATCTCGGCCAGCAGGTGAAAACGGACTCGGCTCTCAGCCTGCCCTTCGAGTTCCATCCGTCGATAGACATAGCGCGGGAATTCGGTCTTGAAGATCACCCCGGTTGTCTTCGCCATGGTCAGCGCACCAACGCCCATGCGCAGGCCGATCAGTAGATAGACCCCCGCAATACAGACCCTGCGGACCGTATCGCCGTCACCCCAAAGCGCAATCTGCACCCCGATAAGGGCCACTCCGAATGGCCACGCAATATCCACAAAGGACATGCGACCGGTTTTCAGAAAAGGAATGCAGGCCACGAACGCGAACAAGGTCAGCTGGATTCCGCCATTCACCAGCAGCATCGTTACCAATGTCTCATTCGTGGTGAAGATCGCCACCGCCCAGACAGCGAGAAATGCCATGCACAGCAGCGGACCAAAGTTCACAGATCTCCCCCCCATGGTGCCCGCCCCACGTACAACGCACGCGTAAAAAGCCAGTCCCATTTCCTTGCTCTTGACGTCGTTATAGCGGCGTGCGCACCCGGTTGCAAACCTGTTCGTTGCTGGCTCGAGCCCGCAACGAATTTATTGCGGAGGGCTCACCGGCCACTCGATGCCAGGATTCACGGCGCGGACTTGACGTTTTTTTTGTTCCATACATACTAGTCGGTATGTTCACGCTCCAACGATCGACATGAGCACCGCACGCAGCGAAGCTGCCGACCAGACCCGCGCCCGTTTGCTGGAGGCGGCATTTCACGAGATTCACCG
>JBFHON010000322.1:0-3037 GCA_041593295.1 Oceanococcaceae bacterium
GCGGCAGGTGTGGAGATTGAGCGTGGGGGTGCGACCGAACTGGTGGTCGCGGCGCCGCGCGGGTTGCGCCATCAGGGCGCGGTGGCCTGGCGTCAGGTCCAGCCCCGGGCCGCCACAAAAGATCTGCACACGCTTGATGACCTGCTTGAGCAGGTCTCCAATCCCTTCGTGCTGGTGCTCGACGGTGTCGAAGACCCGCGCAACCTTGGTGCCTGCCTGCGCAGTGCAGACGGCGCCGGGGCTGATGCGGTAATCGTTCCCCGCGGACGGGGGGCGCCGATAACGGCCGTGGTGAGCAAGACGGCAGCGGGGGCCGCGGAAAGCCTGCCGGTGATCAGCGTGGCCAACCTGGCCCAGGCGCTGGATGCCCTGAGGGATCACGGCGTGCAGGTCATTGGTCTGGCCGATGAGGCGGATGCGGAGCTGTATGCCATGGCACTGACCGGCAGTCTGGCCGTCGTGCTGGGCAACGAAGGGCAGGGCTTGCGTCGTTTGACCCGTGAGCACTGCGATGCCATAGCGTCACTGCCGATGCTGGGGAGTGTTTCCAGCCTGAATGTCTCGGTGGCTACCGGCGTGGTGATGTACGAAGCACTGCGTCAGCGCCGGGGCGCATTGCCAGCCGCAACGTAGGCGTTCTATAATGCCCGGCTGCGTGATCGGGCTATTTCCGAATGCGTATTCCCTTGTCCCACCGCATTCAGGCGGGGGACTGTACTTTTTTCGTACATCCACAAGGATCCCATGAGACATTACGAAATCGTATTTCTGGTCCACCCGGACCAGAGCGAGCAGGTTCCGGCCATGCTCGAGCGCTACAGCGGCGTTGTTGAAGCCGCAGGTGGCAAGACCCACCGCAGTGAAGACTGGGGGCGCCGTCAGCTGGCTTTCCCGCTGCAGAAGCTGCACAAGGCTCACTACGCGATGGTCAACATCGAGTGCCCGCAGGACACGCTGGAAGAGCTGGTTCAAAGCTTCCGCTTCAACGATGCCATCCTGCGTCACCTGGTGATTCGCCGTGATGAAGCCATCACCGAGCAGTCACCGCTGGCCAAGGAAGAAGAGCTGAAGCAGGCCAACAAGGCCAAGGCTCAGGCTGAACTGGTTCGCGAAGACGGTGAAGAGGCTGCTGAAGAGAAGAGCGCTGCACCGGCTGCCGACACGTCCACCGAGGAGAATAACTAATGGCTCGTTATTTCCGCCGCCGCAAGGTCTGCAAGTTCACCGCCGAAGGCATCACCGAGATCGATTACAAGGATCTCGCCATGCTCAAGCAGTACGTTCTGGAAAACGGCAAGATCGTTCCCAGCCGTGTCACGGGCACCAAGGCACGCTACCAGCGTCAGTTGGCCAAGGCCATCCGTCAGGCGCGCTTCCTGGCGCTGCTGCCTTACACCGACCGCCACTTCTAAGGGGACACTGCCATGCAAGTTATTTTGCTTTCGCGTATCCGCAACCTTGGTGACCTTGGCGACACGGTCAAGGTGCGTGCAGGTTACGGTCGGAACTACCTGATCCCTCAAGGTCTGGCGCTGCCGGCGAACAAGGACAACGTTGCCACCTTCGAAGCTCGCAAAGCCGAGCTGATGAAGGCTGCTGCCGATTCCATGAACGCTGCGAAAATGCGGCATGCCGGTATCGACGGCAAGGAAGTCACCGTTTCCGCTCTGGCCTCTGAAGAGGGCAAGCTGTACGGGTCGGTTTCCGCTGTGCAAATCGCCGACGCTGCCAAGGCAGCCGGTATCGACTTTGAAGCGAAGGAAGTTCAGCTCGAACAGGCTCTGCGTGAGACCGGTGAGTACACCGCGACCGTTGCGCTGCACCCCGATGTTGAAGCCACCGTGACCGTCAAGATCGTTCCGGAAACGGTAAATTGATCTGACTCCGTGCCGGCTTCGACCGGCACGCGTCCAGGCCGATGGTGAATCGCATTCACCGTCGGCTTTTTTTTGTCCGCACAGTACACTTCGTCCATGGAAGAAACCTTGAATCGCGGTAGCAAGGCCGCGCCTCAAAATGCGATGGCTGAGCAGAGCGTGCTGGGTGCGCTGCTGATGGGCGGCCACCACTTTGATGCCATCGCCGAACGACTGGTCCCGGAAGACTTCTACAACCGGGATTACGCGAATATCTGGAAGGCCGCCTCCGACCTGGGGCGGCGCGGGCGCGCCATCGACCCGGTCACGGTTGCCGAGGTGCTTGAGGGCAAGGGCCAACTGGAAGACTGTGGCGGGCTTTCGGCGCTGATTCAGCTGGTCAGCCAGACGCCGACCGCGATCAATGCCGTGGCCTACGCCGAGATCGTCCGTGAGCACGCGATACGTCGCGGGTTGATCAAGGCCGCCAGCGATATCGTCGACAAGGTTTATGCGCGGGACTCCGAGGACACCAAGGATCTGCTGGACTACGCCGAGCAGCAGGTCTTCCAGATCGCGGACAAGCGGTCCCGCACCGACCGGCAGGGAATCGAGCTGCTCGAGCTGCTACCGGGTGCGGTCGAGGAAATCCGGATCGTCAGCGAAAGCAAGGGCGTTGCCGGCCTGCCCACCGGGATTGCCAAATTCGATGAGATGACCACCGGTTTGCGCCCCGGTGACCTGGTGGTCGTCGCCGGACGTCCCGCCATGGGCAAGACCTCCCTGGCCATGAACTGGGCCGAGCATGCAGCGCTGCACAGCAAGGTTCCGGTCGCAGTGTTCTCGCTGGAAATGCCCGCGCAGCAGCTGGCCATGCGTCTGATCGCATCGCATGGCCGGATCGACCAGCAGCACATGCGCAGTGGCGCCCTGACTCCGGAGGACTGGGCGCGCATCAACTCGGCGGCGACAACGCTGCAGGACGCCAAGATCATCATTGACGACGATGGCAACCTGTCACCGCAGGAGCTGCGCAACCGGGCCCGACGCATCAAGCGCGAGCATGGCCTGGGCCTGATTCTGGTCGATTACCTGCAACTGATGGAGGTGCCCGGCTCCAAGGAGAACCGGACCAACGACATCGCGCAGATCTCGCGGAGCATGAAGACCCTGGCCAAGGA
>JBFHON010000323.1:0-3029 GCA_041593295.1 Oceanococcaceae bacterium
CAGCAGCCAGGCCGGCGCGAAAAACACGTTGAAGGGCGCGCGCAACAGGTCCCCGCCAAGGGCTGCACGGTTCAGTGCACGGGCGCCACCCCAGCTGAAATGCCGCTGACAGAAATCTTCAATACTGGGGTGCGGATGGGGCGTGGACATGGGGGAAGTCGCATTGCGGGTGGGTGGGCATGGGATGTGCGCCGAGCTCGCGCGATACCCGTTGCGGCCGGTGGCGGTGTTAGCTCATGGCCCGCGGGTTGCAGCCGGGAGGCCATCGTTACACGCATAGCATTACTGGTGGACAAGAAGCCTACACAGTCGGCTCCGGAAGTTTTCGCTGTCGGCGGCGGCAAGGGCGGTGTCGGCAAGAGCATTTTCTCGGTCGCGCTGGCCTGCAGCCTGGCCGAGAGCGGAAAGCGCGTTGTGCTGGTCGACCTGGACCTGGGCGCCGCCAACCTGCATACCTACCTGGGCATGCACACCGCGACACCCTCGCTTGCCGATTTTCTGACGCGCAAGGTGGCCCAGCTGTCGGAGGTGATGATTCCGACGCCGGTCAATGGATTGCAGCTCGTCAGTGGTGCGGAGTATGTACCGGGCATGGCCAACCTGCCGCACTGGATGAAGCAGAAGCTGCTGCGCCACATTCGCACCCTGCCCGTGGATGCGGTGGTGCTGGATCTGGGGGCCGGGGTGGCCTTCAACACGCTGGATTTCTTTGCGGTTGCCGACCACGGGATCGTGCTCACGGCACCGGAGCCGGCAGCCGTCATGAATGCCTACGGTTTCATCAAGAGCGCCCTGTTCCGGCAATTGCAGCAGGTCTTTCGCAAGCACGACGTGCTCGGCCCTCTGATCGAGGAGCAGGCCCGGCTCAACGATGCGGAGCGACAGCTCACCCTGGAGTGGCTGGGCCGGCAGGTTCACAGCCTTGCGCCGGACGAGGCGTCGGTGCTGGATGAAATCCGGGCTGCCTTGCAGCCGCACCTGATCGTGAATCGCGGGCAGGGCGATGGTGAAACCCACGTGGTGCAGAACCTGATCAAGCTGTGTCGGCAACAACTGGGTGTGCAACTGCAGCAACAGTGCGTGCTGCCGGAAACGCCGTCCATCCGCCTGCATACGCTGGATATTCCCGGTTTTTTGCGCAGCACGGAAGGTGCCGGTATCCGCCGCCGCGTGGCCCAGTGGCTGGACATGGCGCTGGTGCCGGAGCCCCTGGATATCGACGGCATCAAGCAGAGCTACAGCGACGACGATATCGCCAGCCTGCTGAAACTGCTGGATGAGCTGGACGACTTCACCTTTGCCGGAACCAACCGCAAGAGCTGGAAGCTGCGTCTGTATTTCAAACCCGCCGAGGTGGTGGAGTTCCTGCTGCGGCGCGGCGTCAAGGAGCCGCAGTTCCTGCAGGTCGCGGTCGCCTGAGGCCGACCTTCCCCCAAAAAAAATGCGCGTACGACGCGACCCGGTTTACCGGGTCGGTCGCACGCGCATGGCTGTCCGCGGTGGAGCGGGCCTAGCGGCGTGTGCGCCGACGGGTTGCTGCCAGAGCGCCGAGAACCCCGAGCAGTGCCCAGGGCATGGCGCCGCCGCCCTGCGTGGATGCCGTCGTGCGGGACTCGGTGGATTCCGCAGGCGTCTCGTCGCGCTGGGTGGTGCTGTCGAAGGCGGCAAAGACGCCGCGTCCACTGACCTGTCGGAACATCCGCGGTGCCTGGTCACGGTAGCCGCTGGCTGCGGTTGCTGCCGCCGGTGTCGAGGTGGCGCAATCGCCGGTGCAGCCGTCTGCGTAGGCAATGTGGACCCGGCCCTTGGAATCAATGTCCATGTCATTGAAGTCCAGCAGGTTGCGGCAACCGCCACTGCTGTCGGTCAGCGAATCGTAGACGCCACCGATCTGAACGGGGTCTTCGGAAATCCGTTTGACCTCCCAGGTGGTGCCCTTGTCGTAGGTGTAGGCGACGTAGTAGTGCCAGACCATGTCGGACTGGTTCAGCGGGAAACCACCCGCCCAGTCGCCTTCGCCTTCACCCTTCTCGTAGCAGCTGTAGATGGCATTGCTGCGGAGGTTGAAATCCACCACCTGATCGCCAGTTTCCTCGATGCCGATGAAGGAAAAGGCCGCGCGGTCATCATCGCCGGCCTGCACGTCGGCGAAGGTGGCGGCAATGATCGGCGGGTTGTGGAACTGACCCACATCCAGCCAGGTGACCTCACCCCGGGGTCCGATCTTGTCCCAGGTCTTGCCTTCGTCCGAGCTGATGGCGATACGGGCGCCTTCACGATCAGCTTGGCCGTAGTACATCACGCCGGATTCGCGACTGACACCAATCGAGGAATCAAAGCCGCCGTCCCAGGTATGGCTGCCTTCGACGATGCGTTCCTCAAACAGTACGCCGGTAACACCGGCGAGGTCGGTCAGGATCGTCGGCACCAGCATGCCGTGCTGACTGCCGCAACTGGGGACTGGAAGAAACGCGGATCCCGTGACGTTGCTGGTGCGCCAGTGGCCGTGGAAGCCGCTGCAGGTGCCCAGGTGCGGGGTCGGCAGGGTCCAGGTCACGCCGCCGTCGATGCTGACGGAACAGCCGATTTCGCCCAGCTGGCCGCAGTAATACCCGTTCAGGCTGCTGGCGTTGCCGGTGGGCAGGCCCAGACCGGGCTTGAGACCGAGGCCGACCGACTGGTGGTCGAACTGTGCGCCACTGCACATGTTGACCGAAGGCAGCCAGGTTTCGCCGTCGTCGTCGCTGATCATCATCACCGAGCAGGGGCCGAGCAGGCCGCCGGCGAGAATGCGGCCGGTGTCTTCATGGACGACCAGCATGGGGTCCAGGTTGATCGGAACCTGGTAGGGCGGGGTCACGTCGACCCATTCGCCGCTGCCGTTGGCATCCGGTGTGAAGCGCAGGGTGGTGCTGCCCGCGTGGTAAAAAACGTTGTCGGTGGTCCACGGAATGCCGATGGTCGGCTCCGGGGCGCTGTTGATCAGCGGGACAACCATGTTGTCGAAGGCCAGGTCACCGCTGCCAAAA
>JBFHON010000324.1:0-3007 GCA_041593295.1 Oceanococcaceae bacterium
AGTGATCAGGTCGGTTATCTGGATGATGCCACGGCTGCACGCTGGGCTTCGGGTGAGGATGAGAACCTGTGGGCCGTGGTCGTGCGTCCCTGGGTACTGGTCCAGGAGCGTCCCGGTCAATAAGCGCCCACGCCCGCTGCGAGAGCGGGCGTGGACAGCCAGGCCTAGGACTTGCGGCGCAGACCGAAGCCCATCAGGGCCAGAAGCAGCAGCCAGGACGCGGCGCCGCCACGTGTCGGGCTCTGCAGGTTCCGCGCTGCATTGGCGGCAGGAATGGGGGCGCAGCCGTATTCCGGACAGGTGACATAGATATCCAGCGTGAAGGGCAGATTGGCGGCAGACAGCTGTTCCTGAACAATGGCCAGATACAGGCCACGGTCCGGGTCATCAACGGCGATTTCCAGGGTGCCATCGCTGATCACCTCGTCACCGCTTTCGACCAGATTGCCGTCAAGTACACCGCCGCTTCCGCCCGGCAGGAAATCCGTGCCCTGCATCGCGATCTGCTCCGTGTCGGGGCCGAACAGGCGCAGGTTGTACTGGGTGCCGACTTCCGAGGTGAGCACCACTTCAAGCTGCTCGTAGCGGTACCCGGCCGGCAGCTCGTAGCGGAATTCAAAGCTGGCAAAGCTGTCGTTGCCGCTGCCACAGGGGTTGAGGCAGACCACTGGCAGCGTGAGCGGGCCGGCTGAGCCGTCGAAGCTGGCCACCAGCACGCGCCCGGGGCCGGGTTCGGCATCGGCATGGGGTGGCGTTTCGCAGGCGTCCCCGGTGCCATCGCCACCGGTATCCTGCTGATCAGCGTTGCCGGTCACCGGGCAGTTGTCGTCTTCGTCAACCACGCCATCACCATCGGCATCCGGGGGCGGGGCATCACAGGCATCGCCGTAGCCGTCTTCATCGTGATCGGCCTGATCCTGGTTCGCGTTTTCCGGGCAGTTGTCCTCGCCATTGGGGATGCCGTCGCCGTCGGCATCGCCGCTGGCGTCAAAGTTGCCGCCCGGGTCGTTGCTGGCCGGCAGAAGCGGCAGGGTATTGGCGCAGTAGATGAACGGGTCCACCGCCGGACTCAAGCCGGTGAAGGTTTCCCAGTACAGCTTGCGCTCCTGGATGATGGCGGTCTGGAAGTTACAGAAATCAGCACTTTTCTCGCGCGGACGGTAGGCCATATCCAGGTGGGTCAACGCGCCTTCTACGACGCCCTTGGCCGGGTCGGCGGTCAGGTCACCCCACGCGGTTTGCAGCCAGGGAGCCAGCGGGTTGAAGGGCTGGGCGCCCAGGTCATCCAGCACGGCCGCCTGCGGGTCATAGTCCAGCGGGTCGGGCAGGTAGGCGGCTTGCTCGAGCGCGCGCCGCAGCAACCAGTTGGTGATGGGCAGGTCGGCATTCTCCACCATCACCATTTGTCCGTCGCTGCTGCGAATACCACCGGAGTGGCCTGCACGGCGGCGGGCCTCCAGCAGCACCCGCGAGGCGATGCCGGCAGCACGGGGGGTCGAAAAGCTGGTGCCGGAGTAATCCGCCAGCCCGCTTTCGCAATCCATGCAGCGGGCCAGTTCCTGGGTGAAATCGGAGATGAAGTCGGGGAAGTTGCCAGACGTGGTGGTCCGTCCCTCGCTGGTGCCTTCCTCGATCCCGGACACGCCGATCGACCACCAGGGCCCGGCACCGGCACGGCCCGGGGTGAAGCCCGGCATGTTGCCGCCGCTGGAGAAGTGCAGCTTGCCCATCGTGACCGCCGCCTTGTAGCTGTTGCGAAACGGGGATACTTCCGGCAGGAACAAGCCTGTGCCGATCGGCACCAGCGGAATCCCGGCGCCGTAACTGGTGGAAATGATGTCCACCGCCGGGTGCACGAAGGTCAGGTCATGCGAAGCATCATTGGCCAGTGCGCCATGCGTTTCGACAAACAGGATGACGGCTTCGGGGTTGGCCTTGAGCACCGCAGAGCTGGTGCCCACGCCGTGCGGGCTCTTGTCAATGTGCGGCACCAGCAGCGGCTCGCCGCTGGCGGCAAAGCTGGTTGCAACGACGTTGGTGCCGACGAACCAGTACAGCTCGCCGGGTTGTACGCGATCCCAGAATTCACGGTCGGCTTCGATGTCGTCGGCGATGACGCCGGTGCGTGTCAGTGTGATGTGGTTTTCCGGCTTTACCCCCAGCTCGGCGAGAACCTGCGGCGTCACCGCGCTGGGTGCCGAGTGCGGGTAGTTCGGGCCGCCTTCGTAATAGAACTCGTGGTAGGGGTTGATCGCGCTGTCGATGACGCCCACGATGACCCGGGGTGCGCCCGAAGTGCTGACTTCGGGGAATTCGCTGCTCTGGGCGGCGCCCAGGTGCTCGACCAGGCCGGTGTAGGCCACCTCAACCGAGGTATAGGGAATGATCTGAATCTCATAGTCGCCCGCGGCGAGGCGGTTGACCTCGAACACTTCGGGGTTGGCCCCGGTCGCGGACTGCCCGACAATGTTGCCAGCCCCATCGACCAGGTAAATATCCAGGTCGTTGGTGCCGTCGCTCCACTCGATGGTAATGCGGATCGCAATGTCCTGACCGGATGCCGGGTCGACCGTCAGTGTGTAGACCTCGCACTCGATGGCCTTGCTCAGGCACACCGGCGAACCGGTCGACGGCGAGGGGTTGGCGCCAATGATCGGGCCGCCAGTAAAGCTCAGGCTGTCGCCCGGGTTCTGCAAGGTGCCGCTCGAAGGCTCGGGTGCCAGCAGGGCATGGGACGGAAAGCTCAGCAGGCTGGTTAACAGCAGTGCGGCCAGCGCACCGGGAATTCGATTGTTCATGGTTCCAAGGTTCTTTCTGAATGCGCCGCGGTCGGCGCCTGTCCACAGGTGTGTGGCACATGGCCCGGCCCGGCAGCGGTGTGCTGCTTGCCACGGTTGAAGGGGATCAACGCATGGCAGGACCTGGCGCGTGATTATAACTTCTTGCTTTTTCGGTTAATCGGCTCAGGCTCTGACTCAGGCGTGTTCGTGGCGATCCGTGCCCAGGG
>JBFHON010000325.1:0-2991 GCA_041593295.1 Oceanococcaceae bacterium
CACCAGTGCGCAGCCGTAGCGCACCGCCATGGCCTCGGCGGTGGCCTGCATTTGCGCAGCCTCCGTGACCAGGGCGTGGTTGATGTGGGCACAGCGCAGGCGAACCCGTCCGGCCAGCAACTTCAGCAAAGCAACAGAATCGCCCCCACCGCTCAACGCCAGAAGGTACGCATCGGCTTCCGGCAAGGCACCCAGGATGCGCCTGACGAGCTGCTCTTCCCGGTTCGGCGGCTCAGGCGCCTTCGGCATACTCGCCAAGCGCCAGCAGCCGCTCGCGGCGGCGCGCCAGCAGGTCCTGCCGCGGGCGCTTCATCGCCGTGTTCAGCGCAGTCCGCAGGCTGTCGCGAAACTGGCCGTACATCGCGTCGCGGTCGCGATGCGCACCGCCCGCCGGCTCGGCAATGACTTCGTCAATCAAGCCATGCTTCAGCAACGAAGCGGCCGTCATCCCCATGGCCGCAGCCGCTTCCTCGGCATGTTTGGCGTCCTTCCACAGTATGGACGCACAACCCTCCGGCGAGATCACCGAATAGACGCTGTACTGCAGCATGGCCACATGGTCGCCGACACCGACCGCCAGGGCCCCACCGGACCCCCCCTCGCCGATGACCGAGCAGATAACGGGTGTTCGCAACCGGCTCATCTCCAGCAGGTTGCGTGCGATGGCCTCGCTCTGGTTACGTTCCTCCGCACCGATACCGGGATACGCACCGGGGGTGTCGATAAACGTGATGATGGGCAGACAGAATTTCTCCGCCATTTGCATCAGGCGCAATGCCTTGCGGTAACCCTCCGGCCGGGGCATGCCGAAATTGCGCGCAACCTTTTCCTTGGTGTCGCGCCCTTTCTGGTGACCGATGACCATCACCGGCTTGCCATCGAAGCGGGCCAGGCCACCGATCAGGGCCTGGTCATCACGAAAGTGCCGGTCCCCGTGCAATTCGGTGAAATCCGTGAACAGCGCCTGTACGTAGTCCAGCATGTAGGGGCGCAGCGGATGCCGTGCCACCTGGGTGACCTGCCAGGGTGTCAGGTCGGAAAAGATATCGCGGGTCAGCGCGTCGACCTTCTTTTCCAGCTTGGCGATGTCTTCAGTCAGATTGACCACACTGCCATCGGAGACCTGACGCAGCTGTTCGATCTTGGCTTCCAGATCCGCGATGGGCTGTTCGAAATCGAGATACTTTAAGTTCACGCGGCCGCCTCAATGCTGTCGCTGTTCCATTCGGGCCGCTGATAGAGCGGCCGGATCGATTGTACGTCAGGGTGACGGGAGAGTGCCTCGAGCATCTCTGGCGCCAGCCGCACGTTCCATTCCGGAGGCAGCAACACCTCTCCGCGCACGGTATCACCAATGACATCCACGCTGACCTGCACGCCCTGTTCGTCGCGGTACGGCGCCAGCAGCCGGGCCAGAAAGCCGGTATCCGCGGCCGGCTCGGGCTTGATGCGCAAACCGATGGCGTGCCGGTCGCGCAAGGTGCGCAGGTCCAGAATGGTTTGCGGCGACAGCCGGAAACTGTCGTCATAGCCATCCAGCGTCAGGCGCCCGTAGATCAGCAGCGGCTGCTCCTTGACCAGCAAGTGACGAAAGCGCTGCAGCGCCTCATCAAAGAAGGCCAGGCTGAACTGACCACTGCCGTCGTCCAGCGTGGCGAAGGCCCGCCGGTCACCCAGTATCCGCAGGTCGGTCAGCACCCCGGCCGCCACGACTTCCTTCCCCCGGGTGCGCTTGCCGCGTTCGGCACTGGGCGCACCGTTTTCGATCATCTTGCCAATGCGGTTCGATGCCAGTGGCAGAAACTCCTTCTCCCAGGGGTCGAAGGGGTGAACGGTGAGGTACAGGCCCAGGGCCTCCTGCTCCATTTGCAGGATATCTGCCGGCATCATCGGCGGCGCAGCCACCAGGCGGGGTGCCTGGGCTGCCGGCTCTGCCGAGGCCGCACCGAAGATGTCGATCTGGCCGTTTTCGCGCTGCTTCTGCTGCTGCTCGGCCCAGCCCGTGGCGACCTCAAGGTTGGCCAGCAGGGTCTTGCGATTGGGCTCGAACTGGTCCAGCGCACCGGCCTTGACCAGTGATTCCAGCACCCGCTTGTTCAGCTTGCGGCTGTCGCAGCGATTCACCAGATCAAACAAACCCGTGTACGGTCCGTTGCGATCACGCTCGGCAATGATTTCCTCGACCACGCCGCGCCCAACACCCTTGAGCGCCCCCAGACCATAGCGAATGGTCATCGGCTGCGGCACGGTGAACGTCAGCGCCGATTCGTTCACGCAGGGTGTCAGCACCGTAATCTGCCAGTCCTTGCAGTCGGCGATCAGCGGCACCAGTTTTTCGGTGTTGTCGAGATCGGCCGTCATGGTGGCGCACAGAAACTCAGCCGGGTAGTGCACCTTCAGCCAGCAGGTCTGGTAGGCCACATAGGCATAGGCGGCACTGTGCGACTTGTTGAAACCGTATCCGGCGAACTTCTCGATCAGGTCGAAGATTTCGCCCGCACGCTTGCCGTCGACGTTGTTGTTTTCGGCGCCCTCGACGAACTTGCCGCGTTCGGCCGCCATGACCTCGGGCTTCTTCTTGCCCATCGCCCGGCGCAACAGATCGGCGCCGCCCAGCGAGTAGCCGGACAGCACCTGGGCGATCTGCATCACCTGTTCCTGGTACAGAATGACCCCGTAGGTCGGCTTCAGGATGGGCTCCAGCGACGGATGCGGGTAGGTGATCTCCTGCTCCCCGTGCTTGCGCTTGACGAAATCCTCCACCATGCCGCTTTGCAGCGGCCCCGGCCGGAACAGCGCCAGCAGCGAGATGATGTCCTCGAAACAGTCCGGTCGCAGGTCCCGGACCAGTCGCCGCATGCCCGCCGATTCAATCTGGAAACAGGCCGTCACCCGCCCCGACGCCAGCAGTTCGTAGACCGCATCGTCATCGATGGGCAGCAGGCGGATATCGACCTCCTTCTTGCCCTCGCCCACCCGCCGCCGGTTGAC
>JBFHON010000326.1:0-2958 GCA_041593295.1 Oceanococcaceae bacterium
AATCACCGCACCGAGCAGCGCCAGCGCCCCGGCAATGAGCCCAGATGCCGGGATGGGCAGGCCCGCGGCCGGCGCGGCTGCGGCCAGCGCGACCATCAACCCGGCGCACAGCGCCACCAGCAATAACGGGGGAATCCTGAGTTCCAGCGTGGTCATGACCCCACCACACGGCGCAGATCCGACACCGGGCAGACTCGCCCCCACACCGTCATCGACCGCGCGATGGCGTTACATCTAGACCGGGGCATGGCAGACCGCCTCAATGTTGTGGCCATCCGGGTCGATGACAAAGGCTCCGTAATACAACCTGCTCGATATGCAACGGAGCGAGCGCCGCTGCATAAAACGCGCGACTGCGCTGGTAATCGCTGACCGCCATCCCGATGTGATCCAGAATCATTCTTCCCTTCCCTCTCCCGTTCTCGATTCGCATTTCACCACGCCGCTGCCCGGACTCCGGCGGCCTACTGGCATGGCGCAAGGCCCGTTCATTCTGCCGTTTGTACACCAGGCGCATGACAGAGACATGCCCGGCTGGCGCAACACGGGACGCGCGGAAACTGCCCTGCTGCACCCGGCTACGATTGCCTCGTATAATGCTGCGATGCACAAAAAACGCGTTGTCATAGTTGGTGGCGGCTTCGGCGGCCTGTTCTGCGCCCGGGAACTGGGACGCTGTCCGGATGTGGAAGTCACGCTGATCGACAAGCGCAACTTCCACCTGTTCCAGCCGCTGCTGTACCAGGTCGCCACGGGCATTCTGACCGTGGGCGACATCTCCACCCAGCAGCGGGTTGTCCTGCGCGACTATCGCAATGTGCGGACCTTGATGGCGACCTGCTACGACATCGACATGGAGCGCAAGGTGGTGTTGCATGACCGGGGCGAAACCCCCTTCGACGATCTCGTCGTGGCCACCGGCGTCAAGCACCAGTATTTCGGCAAGGACCACTGGCGCGAGCACGCACCAGGGCTGAAAACCGTGGAACACGCGCTGGAAATACGCCATCGCATCTTCCAGGCCTTCGAACTGGCGGAAACCGAAGCTGACCCGGCCGTGCGTCGCCGCCTGCTCAACTTCGTGGTCATTGGCGGCGGCCCGACCGGCGTGGAACTGGCCGGCGCACTGGGCGAACTCGCCCACCGGACGATGGTGAAGGACTTCCGCGCGATCAACACGGCAGAGGCCCAGATCACGCTGATCGAGGGCGCCGATGATGTGCTTCCGGTGTACCCGGCCAGACTGCAGGCGCGAGCCCGCCGCTACCTCAATGACCTGGGCGTGAATGTCCTGCGCGGCACCATGGTCGAGGATGTCCGCGCCGGGCTGGTGCGCACCCGGGACCGGGACGGAAACACCGCCGAAATCGAGGCCGAAACGGTGCTCTGGGCGGCGGGCGTGCAAATGAGTGCCTTCGGCAAGATTCTCGCCCGGCGCACCGGCGCGGAAACCGACCGCGGCGGCCGGCTGCTGGTGGATACCCAGCTGCGTCTGCCCGCCCACCCCTGCATCCGGGTCATTGGCGACCTGGCCCATGCACGCCGTGGCGACGATGGCGTGCTGCCCGGACTGGCTCCGGTCGCCATGCAGCAAGGCGTCTACATCGGCCGCTCGATCCGTCGTGAACTCCGCGGCCGGACGGTGAAGCCTTTCCGCTACCTCGACAAGGGCAGCATGGCCATCATCGGGCGCTACCGGGTCGTCGGCACCATGGGTCGCCTGCATTTGCGCGGCCCCTTCGCGTGGCTGGCCTGGGCCGCCGTGCACATCTGGGCCCTGATCGAGCCCGGCCAGCGGATCAACGTGTCCATCCAGTGGATGTGGCGCAGTTTCGGGCGCACCGCAGACCGCCTGATCACCGGCAACCCGCCGCGTACCACCGATGTTCTGGAAGCCCACGGCATCGACCCGGGCACCCTGGAACCGAAGACCGTCACAGCCAGCAGCCCGACCGAGCGCACACCCGAACCCGCCTGAACCCCTGCCCGGCGGGGGCCGGGGCTCAATTCACCCGATAGTTTTGCGTGGCTTCGGCGACGCTGCCTGCGAGGATCCGCTCCCCGTCGGCATCCCCCTGGGGCACCTGGGCAACTCCGACGCCCAGACGCAGTGCCGTGTCCGCGCCCTGGGCATCGGTCACCACCCGCTGGGCCACTTCGGATGCCTTGTCCGCACTCGCCGTCGGCAGCAGCACACCGAAGCGCCCCCCGCCGAGATAGGCCGTCGTATCCAGGTCGGCGCGGGTCTGCCGGGTAATCAGGGCACTGGTGTCAATCAGACGCTGCCAGCCCTCGTCGATGCCGTGCGCGGCCACGTAGGCATCCAGCCCGTCAATGCCGATGACCACGAATGAAGACACCGAATTGAACTGCTTTTCGCGCTGGCTTTCGTCGGCCAGGCGCTGGCTGAGCGTGTCGCGGGTGAAGCAGCCAAAACGCCGGTCCATCAGCGCGAGGTTGTACTCGGCGCCCTCCGGCAGCCCGAGCCAGCGGTGCAGCCGCGAGCCGATCAGCACGGCGGTTGCCAGCCCCACCAGAACAATCAGCATCGCCGCCGGGGTGCTTTCCGGAACCCGGGTGAAGTTCACCCCGAGTGCACCCAGCGGGTACACCAGCCCGGTCATCTGCAGGATACCGACCAGCAGCAGGCCCGCTGCCAGCAGACCACAGGCCAGCCCGGCCTTGCGCGCCGGCAGCATGATGAACGCGACCAGACACAGCAGCGGCAGCAGGACCACCGCCGGGCCGTGAAAGCCGCCAAACACGAAAAATGCACCGAGCACATGGATGGCATCCCAGATCAGCACCACCCAGGTCAGGTGCATCAGCCGGTTCAGACCCAGTCGCGGTGTGCGCAGGTACCAGCCCCGGAACCGCAACAGACCCGCCAGGATGCTGTTGTAGACGAGAAATTCCACCGCGATGAACACAAACATCGCACCCAGTGGCCCCTGCGGG
>JBFHON010000327.1:0-2885 GCA_041593295.1 Oceanococcaceae bacterium
ATGCCCGCTTCAGCCCGCGTTTCCTGGCCACTGGGCGCCCTCGGGTTGGCGGTGCTGGTGAGTTTCACGCTCAGCCTGATGCTGGGGCCATTGAATCTGTCGCCGCTGCGGGTCGGGGAAATTCTGCTGCAGGCAGTGGGGCCGCTCGGTGAGGCTTTGCCGCCACACGAGGTGGCGACGATCACCGTGATTCGCCTGCCACGGGCGCTGACCGCGCTGGCGGTGGGGGCGGCACTGGCGGGTGCCGGTGCGGTGTTGCAGGGCCTTACCCGCAACCCCCTGGTTGAGCCTGCATTGATCGGTGTTTCCAGCGGCGCAGCCGTGGGGGCTGCGCTGGTCATCGTGCTTGGCGGGGCCATGGTCTGGCTGCCGGCGGCGGCGTTTGCCTCCGCCTTGCTGGTCACCGTCGGGCTGATGCTGCTGGCGCGTGCCGATGATCATCTGCCGGCCGCCAATCTGCTGCTGGCGGGGGTGGCCGTGAATGCACTGGCGGCTTCGGTACTCGGCGCGCTGACCGTGGTTGCAGACGATACCGCGCTGCGCACCCTCACTTTCTGGATGTTCGGCTCGCTGGCCCGTACCGGCTGGGCGGAGCTGGCGATGCTCATGCCCCTGGTTGCCGGGTGCCTGCTTCTGATGTTGCGCGAGCAGCGCCTGCTGGATGTGCTCGCACTGGGCGACAGCGTTGCCGGGCACCTGGGTTTTGATGTGGAAAGGGTACGGCGACGTCTGATCGTCGTGATTGCCCTGGCCGTCGGGGCCAGCGTGGCCTACACCGGCATCATTGCCTTCGTTGGGCTGGTTGTGCCCCATCTGGTGCGGTTGCTGCTGGGGTCGCAGCATCGCTTGCTGTTGCCCGGTGCGATGTTGCTGGGCGGCGCGCTGACCTTGCTGGCCGACACCGTGGGTCGCCTGGTTGTCGCCCCGGCAGAACTGCCCATCGGTGTGATTACCTCCCTGTGCGGTGCGCCGTTTTTTATCGTGTTGCTGTGGTGGCGACGTCATCAGGTGGGGGCGGCATGAGCCTGTCCCTGTTGCAGGCCGGCCGGGTCGACGCAGGCAAGACGCGGGTCGCCGCGACCAGTGTGGCCTTTCATCCCGGTGAGCTCACCGTGGTGATTGGCCCCAACGGCAGCGGCAAAAGCAGCCTGCTGAAGCTGCTCAGTGGCGAGTTGCCACCCACTGCGGGGAGGGTCAGCCTCGATGGTCAGGACCTCGCCCACTGGAACCGCGGCGCACTGGCGCGCCGCAGAGCCGTGCTGCCACAGGATGTACCCGCGCATTTGCCCTACACGGTGGGCCAGGTGGTCGCCCTGGGCCGCACCCCCCATTCCCCGGAATCTGCGGCAGTCATCGGCAAAGCGGTACACGAAGGCTTGCTGCGGGTAGGGTTGGAGTCGCAGCTTCAGCAGTCGTATTCACGACTCTCCGGGGGGCAGCGGGCGCGGGTGCAGTTCGCCCGCTGCCTGGCCCAGCTGCACGGGTCGCGAGTAGCTCCGGTCCTGCTGCTGGATGAGCCCACGGCCAGTCTCGACCCCCGCTGGCAGCATGCCTGCCTGCAGCAGGCGCGCGATTGTGCCCGGGCGGGCTGGTGCGTCATCGCCGTGCTGCACGACCTGAATCTGGCCAGCGCCTATGCCGACCGGATCCTGCTGCTGAATGCGGGAGCGGTCGTCCGCGATGGCAACGCGGACGCGGTCATCGCCGACCGCTGCCTCGATGCGGTTTACGGGCTGGCGTTTGAACGACTGCGGATTGGCGGCCGCGTTGCGGTGTTTTCGCGGGCGGATGCAGCGTAGAAGGTAGTCACCCTGCCAGCTACCCCGCGTAGCAAATCCTTTGACGCTTTCTTCACATTGTAAGAGTTGTCTGACAAGCTGCCGGGCACTATCCGCAATTCTTCCTGAAGTGCGGGTAGAGCTTGTCGTGCGGCGAGGGGGCCAGTTTCTGGCGACGCCTGCACGCAAGCAGGGAGGGCATTCGCAACTGCGGAGGCCACGAGTCAACAAACCAGAACACTGGTGCACGGAGAAACAATGAACTCGAGAATTTCCCGCTTCACGCGGAACTTGCTCGTCGGGGCCTCGACCCTGGCGGCATCCTGGGGGGCCAGCGCGCAGCAGCAAGGCCTGAATGACGGATTTACGGCGCTGATCGAATTTCCGAACGCGCTTTATCAAAACGCCACTGCAGCCGGCTTGCCGGCAGAGATTCCATCCGAGCCGGGCGTCGTGCTGATGCCGCAGACGGTGGAAGGCAGCGAACCGGTTATTCCGGTACGGGTCACGGCATTTATTCGTCAAGGTGACGCACCAGATGGCGCGTGGGGCCTGTGGCAGGAAGGTGTCGACGGTGACGGTCTAACCTTCAAAATTCTGGGTTTGAACGACAGTGATAACACGAGTTCTCCCGACTACTTCAACCTCGATTATGTTGGTGACGGTGTCTTTGAGGCGCTTGTACCCGCAGGCAATCTGACAAGTCAGAACATGTACATCGCGTATGTGACTGATCTGGCAGACGGGGGAAACTCCGACGACAACCGCACAACCGGATTTTTCCTGGCGAAAGAAGCCATGTTCAAGGCGGCAATGCTACCGACTGTGAGCGGGGCGGCCGAGAGTTTCGCATTGGCCTACGCCGTGGCTACTTTGTTTGACCAGAGTGAGGGCAGGGTCGAACAATATCCGGGTATCAGCGAACTGCTTGTGACATCCGGGGAATTTGATCCAGGCGATGATGCCTATCCCTTTACGCCATTCGCCATCGGCCCGGCGGTGATTCCGGCGCCGACCGAAGACGAGCCCGGCGGCGAAGACCCCGGTCCTGCGGACAGCCTGCCGAGCTTTGCGTGCCTGGCCGCAGAAACTGCTGAGGCTTGCGTG
>JBFHON010000328.1:0-2859 GCA_041593295.1 Oceanococcaceae bacterium
ACCATCGAGGTAGTTGCCGATGCCCAGAAGGCCGCCTTTGCGGCGCAGCCAGAGAACCGGGGGCGCTTCATCCAGAGCGGGTTGTGGCGCTGGTCGCGGCACCCCAACTACTTCGGGGAAATTCTGCTGTGGACCGGTGTTGCGATCATTGCCGTCCCTGTCTTCCAGGGCTGGGAGTGGCTGGGGCTGCTGTCCCCGCTGTTCGTCATCGTGCTGCTGACCCGGGTCAGCGGGGTGCCGATTCTTGAGGAGCGGGCCGAGGCAAAGTGGGGCGCAGACCCGGAATACCAGCGTTACCGGGATGCGACCCCGGTGCTGGTGCCACGTCCGCCTGCGACTCAGGCATCGTCCAGAAAGTGATGGTCGTCAAAGGTCTTCAACCAGTCGGGCCGGTAGACCGTCCCGCTTTGCGCTGGGTCAATGCATCGGCGGTCTCAGGAAACCTTGGCGCCACCACCCGACCAGCCCACGCGGTAGAGATCACGCCGCCGGTCCAGGTAATTGCGGACCGAGCCTTCGTTCTGCAGCATTTTCAGCTTGGTCAGGTCGAGGTCGGCGATCAGCGTCATCTCCGTGTTCGGTGTGGTTTCGGCGATCACTGCATCATGCGGGAAGGCGAAGTCCGAGGGTGAAAACACGGCGGTCTGTGCGTACTGGATATCGACATTGTCGACCTTGGGCAGGTTGCCAACGCTGCCCGCGATGACGACATAGCATTCGTTCTCGATGGCGCGGGCCTGGGCGCAGCGACGCACCCGCAGGTAACCGTTCTTGGTATCGGTCCAGAACGGCACGAACAGGATCTGCATTTCGTGCTCGGAAAGCACCCGCGCCAGTTCGGGGAACTCGACGTCGTAGCAGATCAGCACGCCGATGCGGCCAAAGTCGGTCTCGAAGCAATGCAGGGCATCACCGCCCTGCATGACCCAGTCCCGCTTTTCGTGCGGGGTGGGGTGCAGCTTGTACTGCGCATCGATGGTGCCGTCGCGGCGCACCAGGTAGGCCACGTTGTACAGCTCGTCGTTTTCGACCACCGGCATGGAGCCGGCGATGATGTTGATGTTGTGCGAGACCGCCAGCTGCGACATGGCGGCGACGATTTCCGATGTGTAGCTGGCCAGGTGCCAGACCGCGTCGACCGGGGTCTGTGCTTCTTCCGAAAGGCCCATCAGCGGCGCATTGAAGAACTCCGGGAACAAGGCAACGTCGCATTGATAATCCGACAACGCATCGACGAAGTACTCGACCTGCTGCAGCAGTTCGCGGACATCCTGGAAGTAACGCATCTGCCATTGCACACAGCCGACACGGGCGGTGGTCTTGACCCCGCCGATCAGCGGCGCGGCCTCGGCGTCGTACTGGATGTTATGCCATTGCAACAGGGTGGCGTAACCGTGTGATTCCTTGTCCTCGGGCAGGTAGGCCTTGAGGATCTGGGTGACCTCGAAGCCGTTGGAAAGCTGGAAGGTCAGGATCGGGTCGTACAGGTCCTTGGATTTGACCTTCTCGACATACTCGGCCGGTGTCATTTCCTGGGCGTGCTCGCCGTAGCTGGGGATGCGTCCCCCGGCCACGATGGCCCGCAGGTTCAGGTTGCGGCACAACTCCTTGCGGGCTTCGTAGAGCCGACGGCCCAGCCGCAGGCCCCGGTAGTCCGGGTCGACAAAGACGTCCACGCCGTACAGCACATCGCCGTTCGGGTCATGGGTCGACAGGTAGGCGTCACCGGTGATTTCGTCATAGGTGTGCTTGTCGCCGAACTTGTCGTAATCCACGATCACCGAGAAGGCGCAGGCGACGACCTTGCCCTTGTCCTCGATGCAGATCTGACCTTCGGGAAAGGTGCTGATCTGGCTGCGGAATTTCCGCTGCGGCCACGCCCCGCCCAGATTGGCGTACACCCGGTCCATCAGTTCGCGAATGCCGGGGTAGTCAGACAGTGCCAGGTGGCGCAGTGCCAGATGGTGCGGGGAGGGATCCATGGCCGTGATTCAGGTGGGGTTCGGCCCGCCAGTTTATGCCGGTTGTGCAGGCCGCGTGGGGAAATTTTTGCGCCCGCGTTAAGGCCTCAGTTTTCCGGGCCGGGGTTGCGGAACGAGGCATTGATCAGGGCGATGAACTTGGTGACCCCGCTGGGTTTGGTCAGGAAGATATCGGCCCCGGCGCGGTTGGCCTCCAGCTGGTCGGCGGCGGCATCGGAGCTGGTCAGCATGGCCACCAGCGGCTCGTTCTGGAAGGCCTCCATGCTGCGCAGCCGGGCGACCGCGCCGAAGCCACTGATGGCCGGCATGTTGATGTCCACGAGGATCAGTGCGGGCTGCGCGGCATCACCGCGTGCAGCCTTTTCCATGTACGCGACCAGTTCCTCACCGCCACGCAGCTCCGTCACCGGGTTTTTGAGTTCCGAATGGGCCAGGATCGAGGAAATGATCAGTCGGTCGCTGGCTTCGTCATCGACGACGAGGATCGGCTTTTCGGGGTCGATTTCGATCATGCGGTAAATCCTGCTTGCGGTTCACGGGGCACGCTGAAGCGGATGGCAAAGCGGCCGTTGTCCGAGGAGGCATGTATCGTGCCGCCATGCAGCTGCACGATGCGGTCGCAGATCGCCAGGCCTAGGCCCATGCCGTCCCCGCGCGTGGTCAGCCGGCGAAAAGGTGCAAACATCGTGTCATCGATCGTGAGCGTGCCGTCGATGGGGTTGGCGACCTCAATCCACACCTCCGCCGCACGACGTTCGCAGTGGATGCTCACGGCCGGTTGTGACGCATGGTGTGCGGCATTGCCGAGCAGGTTCACGAACAGCTGGCTGAACAGGACCTTGTCGGCGACGACGTCCGCGTCACCCGTCAGCGTCAC
>JBFHON010000329.1:0-2793 GCA_041593295.1 Oceanococcaceae bacterium
CCGCATAACACGCGAAGTCGTACCGTAAATGTCTGTTTTATCGGCGTTGTTCCGTTTAATCACGGAGTGCTTCTCGTTGAAATATGGTCATGCCCGCCTCTCCACCTCGGCTTCGGGATCAGGTAGCCCAAACCGCCGGCTTGAAACACTATAGCTACCGAACCGAGCAAAGGTATAGCCACAGGGTAAAGCGTTTCATTCTGAGCCATGGACAGCGGCGTCCTTCAAGCATGGGCAAGAATGAGGTCGAGGTATTTCTCACGCACCTGGCCGTTGATGGACGCGTTTCGGCATCGACACAGAATCAGGCAATGGCGTCGATGCTGTTTCTCGACCAGTCCTGTCGACCCGCGAGGCAAGCGCGAGAAAGTCGGGTTGACCGTTGGTAGCTTGAAAACCGCAGAAATGAATCAGGTGTACAGGCCACTGGCGTTATTCCGGGGGATAGCTTCGTAGGTCCGCTTCGAAAACACCCCCTTGCAGGGAATGGCTAGCCGCCGGTCGCCGAAAGCGTTGCCACGATGGGGGCACCCTTTGTAACGATGACTGTGTGTTCATATTGCGCAGATCGATTCGCCCGATGGCCAGTCAAGGTCCAACCATCTTTCCCCTCATCGACGTGTGTGCTTTTGGTCGATAAAAATGGCTCGATCGCAATGACTTGCCGTGCGCGTAATACACGCGTATCTCGGTGGTCGTAGTACCCGACAATGCCCTCTGGCTCCTCGTGCAGGGAGTGGCCAATCCCATGGCCAGCCAGGTTGCGGATGATCTTGAATCGATGTTCCTTGGCGACGGCTTGTATGGCCCTGCCGATTCGATTTATTTTCGCCCCGGCACGCGCCTGCGAAACCGCATCCCTCAGAGCCACTCGGGTCGCATGACATAGCCGTGCCTTGATCGGGGAAACCGGGGGAACGACTGTTGTTCCACCCGTGTCGGCGAAATAGCCCTTCAAGCTCGCAGACACATCCACGTTCACAACATCCCCCGCGCAGATGACCCTTGAGCCGGGAACCCCGTGCGCGGCCTCCTCATTGACACTGATGCAGGTTGCGCCAGGAAAGTCGTATGTGATCCTGGGGGCCGACTGTGCGCCGGCCTCTTCAAGCAGGCGCCCACCAATGGCATCCAGTTCCCGGGTCGTCATGCCGGGCTCCACAGCCTCGAGCATGGCATCCCTCACCATCGCTACAACACGGCCCGCAGCCATGATGCCGTCAATGTCAGATTGGCTTTCGATTGTCATCCTTATTCCCTCGTCATGTTGCTCAGCCGCTTTCGCCCGCGCTCAGCGGCAATTCCGGACGGGCCTGTGTTCGCATTTGTACACGATGCAATACGAAGGAAGAAGCTCAGGGACGAAAGTGAAACAGCACCCGGTCCCCGCCGTTCGATCGTCGGTAATGGCGCGCGGCGGCACAGTGCACCCTGCCGCCACGCCCGTTGAACGACCGGCAGCGCCCCACCGGGCGGCCGGCAACCGTGTTTATACCGATTTCTGCGCCAGCAGCGCCTGGGCTTTTTCGCTGTGCTCCGGGGGCAGCAGCCAATGCCCCATCTTCCGGCGCGGACGCGGGCTTTTCCCGTACCAGACCAGCTGGCCACCCACACGCTCGCGTGCGCGTTCCGCCCGCTCGGCATCAACGATCCCATGCTCGGGGTACAGGTTCAGCATGACCGCGGGCCGCGCCAGTTCGAGTTCGGGCAAGGGCAAACCCAGTACCGCACGCACATGCAGTTCGAACTGCGAGCAGGCGTACGCCATTTGCGTGAGGTGGCCGCTGTTGTGCACACGCGGGGCGATTTCATTGATCATGAGCCGATCATCTTCATCAATGAAAAACTCCACGGCCATCACGCCACGCAAGGGCAGTGCCTCGGCAATCGTGGACCAGGCCTGCGCCGCCTGCTCCGCCAGTGAGCCCGGCAGCTCCAGCGGTGCCTGCGAGAGCTGCAGCTGGCCGCCGGCATGAATGTTGGCGATGGGCTCGTACTGCCGGAGCGTGCCGTCGGCGCCGCGCGCACCGACTATCGAGAATTCGCGCACGTTGGCGACCCAGGCTTCCATGACGCAGGGGCTGCGCTGCAGCTTTTCCCATGCAGCAGGCAGCTCTTCGGCCTGCCGCACACGCACTTGACCGTAGCCGTCGTAACCCCCAAACCGGGCCTTGAGCACTGCCGGGAACGTTGCTGAACGCTGCGCCGTCTGAAGGCCCACGGCATTACCAACCGGCCAGAACGGAGGCTGCGGCAACCCCAACTGCACCAGCATCGTGCGCTGGGCCAGACGATCATTCAAACGCTGCATCACATCGTGGCCGGGGTAAACCGACGCACCACGCTCCAGCGTACTGAGACTGCCCAGCGGCACATGCTCATGATCCAGCGTCACCACCGTGCATTCATCGGCCAGGCGCTGCAAGGCCGCCGGGTCTTCGAGGTCGGCCTGGATGAACTCGGTACAGGCGCGCCGCGCCGGGGCTTCGGGGTCCGGGCTGAGCACCAGGGTTTCCACCTTCAGGGCGGTGGCGGCTTCGCACAGGAGCTGGGCCAGCTGCCCGCCCCCCAGAACTCCAAGACGCATGGGCTGGTTACTCATGGCAACTCATCGGCCTCGACACGGGCACGCTGCTCGTCACGGAAAGCCTGCAGCCGCTCCGCCAGTTCCGGGTTGTTCAACGACAGGATGCTGACGGCGGTCAGCGCGGCATTGTTGGCACCGGCCGGCCCGATCGCCAGTGTCGGCACGGGAATACCGCGCGGCATCTGCACGATGGAAAGCAGCGAATC
>JBFHON010000330.1:0-2790 GCA_041593295.1 Oceanococcaceae bacterium
CCTCGACGCTGCCTGCCAGTGTCTGCAGCACCATGGCCCGGGTTTTCTCTTCAGAGAAACCCAGGGTTTCCCCGGCTGCCGTCCAGGCGCGGGCAATCTCGTAGACATACCCCGGGCCGCTGCCAGCAATCGCGGTCACGCGGTCGATGTCGTCTTCCGAATCAACCCACAGCAGCGTTCCCGTGGTCGCCATCAGCCTGTCGACAAGCTGGCGATGTTGCGGTGTCGCCTGCGGATTCGCGAACAGCGCGCTGACGCCCTTGCCGATCTGAACCGGCATATTGGGCATGCTTCGCACCAGGGGCTTGTCACCCACGAGCGAGGCAATGGAGTCTGCTGAGAAACCCGCTGCGACCGACAGCAGACAGCCGCCTTCGGCCAGCAACCCGACGTAGGCCGGCAGCACCTCGGGAATCATCTGCGGCTTGACGGCGATGACGACCAGGTCAAATGTCCGCCCCTGCAGTTCTGCCGGGTTGCGGGTGGCAGCAATGCCGCCGGGCAACGCCCTGCCGGAGGGAGATACCACGGTGAACGCGAATTCAGGCTGATCGAGCCAGCGCGCCAGCAGTGCGCCACCCATGTTGCCGCACCCCACCATCAGTACCTGTGTTTTAGCTGTCAAGAAGCCACTCCCATTCGATTCGATAAGTGTCCCCATCCGGTGCCCGGCGGAGTCCATCGTTGCACTGCAACAATCGGCAGTATAGTATTTAGACATCTAAGTATTCAACTCCACGAGTTTTCGCACTTATCCATTTTTCATGGATTTTTGTGGATTTCCTTGTGGTTAGAGATCAAATTAATATTGCGATAGCACGTCGTAGAGGTATGAATGAATTCACCCGAACATGAGATTTTTGAGCGCCATCACTCGGCCAATACCGGCAAGCGCATCGTGGTCAAAGTCGGCTCAAGCCTGCTGGCAAGCGACGAACTCCTGCGCCCCCGCTATGCCTTCATGCACGGCTTGCTCAGCGATATCGCGCGGCTGCAGAAAGAGGGCTACGAGGTGGTCCTGGCATCATCAGGCTCCGTGGCGCTGGGCCTGAATGCCCTGAACGAAACCATCGAAACCGCCGGGATTCAGGAAAAACAGGCTGCGGCCGCCTGTGGCCAGCCCATCCTGCTGAATGCCTACAAGCAGATCGCACTGGAATGCGGATTTGATATCGCCCAGGTGCTGGTGACACTCGACGACCTGGAAGAACGGCGCCGCTTCCTGAACACGAAAAACACCGTGCACTCGCTGCTCGACCACGGCGTGCTGCCAATCGTCAACGAAAACGACACCGTCACCACGGAAGAAATTCGCGTCGGCGACAACGACCGGCTGGCAGCCAAGGTCGCGCAGATGATCGAGGCGCAGCACCTGGTCATCCTGACCAGCGTTGACGGGCTGTATGACCGCGACCCTTCCGAACCGGGCGCGCAACTGGTCGAAACCGTGGACGACGTGACCGATTACCTCGCTGTCACCAGCGGCACCAGCCAGCTCGGCAGCGGCGGCATGCTGACCAAGATGATGGCCGCCAACATGGCACAGGACGCCGGGTGCACCACACTGATTGCGCGCGGAACCCTCGACCGGCCAATCTCCGCCGTGCTGAACGGGGAACGCCCGCACACGCGCTGCGTGGCCAAAGCCCGCGCCTCATCAAGCTGGAAACTCTGGCTCACCAACCGACTGCAGGTGGCGGGCAGCCTGGTGATCAAGCAGGCCGTAGCAGACGCCCTGGAGGACAGCAGCGAAGGCATCTCCTGCGGTGACCTGGTGTCAATGCAGAGCACCTTCCAGAAGGCCGACGTGCTGCACATCTACGACGAGAACGGCGTCGAGCGCGCACGCGGTCTGTGCAACCTGTCCTCGGACGAGGCTTCGCTCATCGCGCGGTACCCCGACCGCCCGGCCAAGGAATTGCTGGGCTACGACGCCGGCGCACGACTGGTGAGCCGCAACAACCTGGTGATACTTGAAGACCACCACCTCCCCTGGGAGCAGCCCGAGGAAGACCCGATGCACGTGATCAACGCATAGCGATGAGCGAGCTTCACGATCAAGTCCTCGTATCCCTGCGACGGATCATTCGGGCCACCGACCTGAACTCACGCAAACTGAGCCGCGAAACCGGGCTCACGACGCCTCAACTGGTCGTGATGGGCGCCATCTGCAAACGCGGCACATCGGTGGCATCGGAAATTGCACGCAGCGTAAGCCTGAGCCAGGCGACGGTCACCAGCATCCTCCATCGGCTCGAGGACCACGGCCTGATCTGCCGGCAGCGCAGCGAGCAGGACAAGCGCCGGGTCAATATCAGCCTGACCCCGGCCGGGGAAACCCTGCTCGAAGAGGCACCGCAGCCGCTGCAGGAAAGTTTCATCGAGCGCTTTGGCGCACTCGAAGTCTGGGAGCAGCACCTTCTGATCGCGTCAATCGAACGGCTGGCGTCGATGATGGATGCCGAGCATCTCGACGCTGCACCCTATCTCACGGCGAGCGCCGACATGCATTAGCGAGCAGCCACTGCTGGGCTTTTCCAGAACAGGACTTGGGACGACTTTGCAGCCCTGGCACCAGCAGCCGGCGGCGGTTTCGAGACCCCGCCACCCGGTATATTTTCCGCACAACATGCACTTGAGCAGCTTTTTTCAGGCACAAAAAAACCCGGATATACCGGGCCTTTCTTGCGCAGATGTGGTGGCTACGGGTGGACTCGAACCACCGACCTCGCGATTATGAGTCGCTCGCTCTAACCAGCTGAGCTGCGTAGCCATTCGCCGCTTGCAGCG
>JBFHON010000331.1:0-2666 GCA_041593295.1 Oceanococcaceae bacterium
CCGTTCAGGTGCTGGTGGCCAAGGCTGCGCGAGTGAATGCGATCGTCTCGGAGCTCGAACGGGACGCTGGCTGGGTCGTCAACAACCCCGACCAGGCCCGGGCCTTTTATGAAGCACTGAATGACGGTGACTACGACCTGCAGGGACTGGTGGACGTGCCGCTGAGCGGTGACGGTGCGGCACTGGCGGCGCGTGTACGGATTCCGGAAGGCGGTGGCAGCTTTGCGGCGGTGGGCGGCCGGCTGGTCGATTTTTCCCGGCAGGACGAGGACGAGGATATCCGTGTGCAGCTGTATTTCGGGGTGGGCCAGTCCGAGGGCAGTCTGCGGGCCTGCCTGCGCTATGCCGATCTCGACGGCGATGATGGCTATGAAACCGAGGGCACGCTGATTCGTGGTGAATGGTCGACACTGGACAGCTACACCATCGTCACCACATTGAACCTGCTGGGCTCACGCCAGAGCCTGACCATTCGCCGCCTCGGGGAGCAGCGTTATCGCTTCAACTTCAATGGGGAATTCAGCGAGTACAGCGGCCCGGTGCCGACGGAGTACGAGAGCGCGTCGATTCCACAATCATCAGCGGATTGCAAGGCACGCCTGATGTAGTCCGGCGGGCGGGTGGTGGCGCCGCCCGGGGCCTCAGCTGAGCTGAACCCCGGCTGCGATGACCCGCGCCTTCGCCCGTGCGTCATCAATGCTGTCGCCCCGGGCCAGCGCCACGCCCATGCGCCGGGTGCCGCGGATTTCGGGTTTGCCGAACAGCCGCAGGGCGGTGTCGGCCGCTTGCAGGCCCCCGGTATTGACGGTGAAGCGGGGGTTGTCCGTCGAGCCCTCGAGAACCAGCGCACAGGATGCACTCGGGCCGTGCAGGCGGATATTGCCAACCGGCAGGCCCAGAATGGCCCGCGCATGCAGGGCGAATTCGGACAGGTCCTGCGAAATCAGCGTAACCAGGCCGGTATCGTGCGGTCGCGGAGATACCTCCGAGAACCACACCTGATCCCCCTTGATGAAGAGCTCCACCCCGAACAGCCCGCGCCCGCCCAGGCTCTCGGTGATCTTGCGTGCGATCTCTTCGGAAGCCTGCCGTGCCGCCTCGCTCATCGGCTGGGGCTGCCAGGATTCGCGGTAGTCGCCATCCACCTGGCGGTGGCCGACCGGGGCGCAGAAGCTGGTGCCGCCAGCGTGACGGACGGTCAGCAGCGTGATTTCGTAGTCGAAATCGACAAAGCCTTCGACGATGACCCGGCCCGCTCCGGCGCGTCCGCCACTTTGCGCGTACTCCCACGCCGCCTCGATCTGATCTTCGCTGCGCAGCGTGGACTGGCCCTTGCCGGACGAGGACATCACCGGCTTGATGACGCAGGGCAGGCCGATGGCAGCAACCGCCTGCAGATATTCCGCGTGGGTGTCGCAGAAGCGGTAGGGGGATGTCGGCAGACCCAGCTCTTCCGCCGCAAGCCGGCGGATGCCTTCCCGGTCCATGGTCAGTCGGGTGGCCCGCGCGGTGGGAATGACATGCACACCCTCGGCTTCCAGTTCCAGCAGCGTCGGGGTGTGAATGGCTTCGATTTCCGGAACCACGTAATCAGGCTTTTCCAGGGCGATGACGCGGCGCAGTTCGGCCGCGTCCAGCATGTCGATCACGTGATGCCGGTGAGCAACCTGCATGCCGGGCGCATTGGCATAGCGGTCAACGGCAATGACCTCGACACCCAGCCGCTGCAACTCGATGACGACTTCCTTGCCGAGCTCACCCGCGCCCAGGAACAGGACTTTGGTTGCCGCAGGAGTCAGCGCGGTGCCCAGTTGCAGGTCGTTCACCGGGCCGGCTCCAGACGGGTGCGGGCACGCGCGCAGGCAGCTCGCACCTGCGCCGGGGCGCAGCCGCCGATGTGATCGCGGGCGGCAACGGCGCCTTCCAGCGTGAGCACGCCAAACACGTCGTCCGTGGCCAGCGGAGCATGCTGCTGGATGTCCGTCAGCGCCAGTTCGGCAAGATCCACCCCGCGTTCCACGGCCAGGGCGACGGTCTTGCCGACCTGTTCATGGGCATCGCGGAACGGCACGCCCTTGCGCACCAGGTAGTCGGCCAGCTCGGTCGCGGTGGGGTAACCCTGGGCGGCGGCCGCGCGACATTTTTCCGGGACAAAACGCAGCTCGGCGAGCATCGCGGCCATGATCTGGCTGGTCGCCAGCGCCGTATCCAGTGCGTCGAACAGGGGTTCCTTGTCCTCCTGGTTGTCGCGGTTGTAGGCCAGCGGTTGTCCCTTCATCAGGGTCAGCAGGGCCATCAGGGCACCGTAGGTGCGCCCGGTCTTGCCGCGGGCCAGTTCGGCCACGTCGGGGTTTTTCTTCTGCGGCATGATCGACGAGCCGGTGCAGAAGGCATCGGGCAGCGCGACCATGCCGAACTGCGGGTTGGCCCACAACACCAGTTCCTCGCTGATGCGCGAGAAATGCATCATCAGCAGGCTGGCGGCGGCGCAGAATTCGATCGCGAAATCCCGGTCGCTGACGGCATCCAGGGAATTGTCGATGACCGTGTCGAAGCCCAGCTCGGCAGCGGTCGATTCCCGGTCCACCGGGTAGCTGGTGCCGGCCAGTGCGGCGCTGCCCAGCGGCGAGCGATTGACCCGCTTGCGCAGGTCCTGCAGGCGCTCG
>JBFHON010000332.1:0-2663 GCA_041593295.1 Oceanococcaceae bacterium
GCCGGCTCAGCCATATATTTCGGGCACTCGTGTTTCCTCCCGGTGGCGGATACTAAGGAGCCCGCCTGCACAGAAAACCCATCAAAGGTACGGTGCGGGCTCCCCGCCGGCGTCAGGCCTCCTCGCAGCAGGGAACTTCCGCCGCGGAGCTCACTCCCATGCCACGGTACGCACGCCGTGCCGTGGCCATCACCTCCCGACAGGCAGACCCCACCGATGCTGAATACTGCCCTGCGCCATGCCCGCCCCTTGTTCCTGCTGGCGGCAACCCTCAGTTCGGGCCACGCCCCCTCACAGGCCCTGGCGCAGCCAGCCGGCATCAACCTGGAAGGGGTCGCGCACCCCTGTCCGGCGAGCCGCTTTGCCTTCGAGTCCCAGGGCGAGTCGATGCAGTCGGAACCCGTGACCGGACCGCGGTGGGCAAGAACCAGGTCCCCGATGCGGTCAGGGCCACGATGGGGCGCTACGACCAGCTCGGCAAGACCGCCCGCGATGCCATCCCCGGATCCACGCTGGTGGAATTTGACGGGGTCGGCCACCTGCCGCACATCGAAGCCTACGACAGCTTCATCGCCGCGCTGCTGCCGTGGCTGAACAGCCACGCCGGGAAATAACCCGGCGACTGCCCACACCCGATTCCCCGCCGCAGCATGCGGCCCTGGCAGCTTCACAGTGCCTTGACCGCGTTCATGCGAGGGTGCGGTACATCTTCACTGGGTGTAAACGCACCATGCAAACACCGGAGCTTCCGGCCAACGAGCAGGAGCGCCTGAAGATACTGGGCGATCTGCAGCTACTCGACACCCTGCCCGAACAGGACTACGACGACATCGTCGAACTGGCATCGGCGATCTGCCATACGCCCACCGCCCTTTTCACTCTGGTCGACAGCGACCGCCAGTGGTTCAAGGCCCGGGTCGGTTTTGCCGCCGCCCAGTCCGGCCGGGATGAATCCTTTTGCGGCCACGCGATTCTGGGCAAGGACGTATTCGTGGTTCCCGATGCCCTCAAGGACGACCGCTTTCACGACAACCCGCTGGTCATCGACGGCCCGCGGATCCGTGCATACGCGGGGGCACCGATCACCCTGGACCATGAGCACTATCTGGGCACCCTGTGCGTGATTGACTACCAGCCACGGGAGTTTTCGCCGGAAGAGCAGAACCAGCTGAGGATTCTGGCGCGGCAGGTGGCGCACCAGCTCCGCCTGCGCATGCAGGCCCGCGAGCTGGCCCGCTCCAATGCCGAGCTCCAGCACTTTTCCTATGCCGTCTCGCATGACCTGCAATCCCCGCTGAACACCATCAAGGGCTGCGCGGAAGTCATTGCCGGGATGGGGCCGGCGGACGAGCAGGTGCAGGGCGCCGTGCGCTTTCTCTCCGATTCCGCACAGCGGATGCAGGAAACCATTACGGACCTGCTCCAGCATAGCCGGGTCGGTGCCGAAGACCGGCTGACCGACAGTGCGCTCGACACCCTGGCCCAGGATGCGCTGGAAGACCTGGCCGCACTCATTCGTGACAGAAACGCCTCGGTGGAAGTCGGCACCCTGCCGACACTCGCCGTGCGGCCCACGGAAATCCGGCTGCTGCTGCAGAACCTGATTGGCAATGCGATCAAGTTCGTACCCGCCGAGCGCAGCCCGCAGGTCGACATTCAAGCCGAAGAAACCCGCACCGGCTGGCAGTTCCGCATTGCCGACAACGGCATTGGCGTCGACGCCGACAGCCTCACCACCATCTTCGAGCCCGGCCGCCGGCTCAACGACAGCGCCCAGTTCCCCGGCAACGGGCTGGGCTTGGCCCACTGCCAGCGCATCGTCAAGCGGCACCACGGCCGCATCTGGATGGAATCCGAACCGGGAGCAGGCAGCCAGGTGTATTTCACCCTGTGCCCCTGAAGGGTCGTCACCGGGCCACAGACCACTCAGCACCACAGCGCGGATAACGCCCACAAAAAAGCCCCGGATCAACCGGGGCTTTTCGTATCAAGGTTCAGATTTGCAGGCCCTCAAGCGGCCTCCTGCAAACCCGGCCTGTAGCTCAGGCCGTACGACGACGGCGCAGGCCCAGGCCCAGTGCGGCAAAGATCATCAGACCCAGCCCCATCGAACCCGAACCCTTGCGCGAAACGCGCGGCGTGTTGTCCACCGGAGCCTGAGTCGGCACGGCCGTCGGAGCCACGGTGGGCACTACGGTCGGCAGCGGGGTTGGCACAGCCGTCGGAACCGGGGACGGACCCGCGCCATCCGTGTCCTTGGCCAGCACATGGACCTTCACAAAGGCTTTTGACTGCATCAGACCCTTGGTCATCGACGATGAGCCGTCATCGTAGGTCACGGTCAGGCTCGGGCTGTACTCGCCAGCCGTCCCGTACACGTGCGACCAGACCGGGGTTGTTCCGTCATCGGACTCGTCGAGGTTATAGACGATGTCATTACCGTCGACGTCGTCTTCCGCCGTATTCAACTCCCACGCCGTCACTGTGAACCCGTCGACAATGATCGTGTCCGTCCCATCAAAGGTGAAGGTTTCCCCGACCTTCCCGGTCGACGGGGTGACATTCAGCAGCGCCGTATTGGTGCGAGGGTCCAGAACCTTGATCTGCACGTTGGCAGTGTCTTCGGTACCCGCTTCATCCGTGACGGTCAACGTTGCCGTGTA
>JBFHON010000333.1:0-2593 GCA_041593295.1 Oceanococcaceae bacterium
CGCAGCCAGATGCCGAAGACGGCTCCGACTGGACCTTTGAAGAAACCGGCGATGGCGGCCTGACGGCCAGCACCCTGGGCGGCTTCCTGGCCGTGGGCACCAACAACATCCTGGCACTGGCAGACGCCCCGGCGCGGCTGGAGTTCGAACCGGCCACCGGCTGCGCCGAATACCCGGAAATGCCGCTCGGCGTGACCGGCACAACCTACAAGGGCAAGCCTGGCCAGCCGGTCATCGGTTTCGCCGAAGTCCACACCCACATGAGCAACGCCGATCAGTTGTCTGACGGAAGTACGCCGGATGGCCCCGCTGCAGGCGGTGTGCTCTACGGCCACGCCGTGGACCGCTTCGGTGTGACGCATGCGCTGGAAAACTGCGAACTCATTCATGGACCCAATGGCGCGCTGGACCCGGAAGCGCTGATCCTGGACCTGACACCCGGCACCCTGCACGCCACCGAGGGCTGGCCGACCTTCGTCGACTGGCCCGCTCACGACTCCATGCTGCACCAGCAGATGTACTGGCGCTGGGTCGAACGCGCCTGGATGGCCGGCCTGCGGGTCATGAGCATGCTGGGCACCAATATCGAGGCCTTGTGCGAATTCGGCCGCGATGCCACAGGTTCGCAATTGCGCTATGAAGGCGAAGTCGATTGCAAGGACATGAGCATCGGCATGAAGCAGGTCAAGTACGCCTTCGTGATCCAGGATTACATCGACGCCCAGTACGGCGGCCCCGGCAAGGGATTCTTCCGCATCGTCAAGGACTCGACCGAAGCCCGCGAGGTCATCGCCGACGGCAAGCTGGCCGTCATCCCCGGCCTCGAGTTTTCCAACGTCTTCGGCTGCAATGTCACCTTCAACCCGGACGGCAGCGAAACCCGCCACTGCACCCGGGAGCAGATTGACGAGCAGATCGATATGGCCTGGGAGGCCGGCGTTCGCCACATCTACCCCTTCCATGATGTGGACTCGGCACTGGGCGGCGCGGGGCTGTTCAGCGAGGTGCTGAATGTGGTCGGCTTTTACGGCACCCAGGGTTTCTGGGATGTCTCGCCCTGTGAAGATGGCGGCGAAGGCGACACCTACTTTTACAACGCTGGCGTGAATTTCAGTTCCGGCCCGACCGCCGGTGGTGTTGTCGTGTCCAACGACCCGATCAGCAATCTGCTGGTCGACACCTTCTCCGGCACCCTGCCGGTCTACTCGCCCGGCCGCCAGTGCAACAACCGCACGATCACGGACCTGGGTGCGTACGCGATCGACAAGATCATGAAGAAGGGTTTCATTCTCGACATCGACCACGCCGCCTTTCGCAGCAAACAGCTGATGCTCGACTACACGGCCACCACCGAACCGGACTACCCGCTGGTCTCCGGCCATGGCGGTCAGGGCGGTATCAACAATGCCCAGGTACAGCAGATCATTCGTCAGGGCGGGATCGTCTACCCCGGCAACAAGAATGGCAAAGGCCATGTGGACTTCATCGACAAGCTGCGCGTGCAGTGGGAAGCCAGCGGTACCAGCCGCCCCCTCTCGATCGGTTACGGCGCGGATGCCAATGGCATTCGCACCCTGCCCGGCCCGCGCGGTGCACAGCGAATCAGCGAAACACAGGCCGTGGAGTATCCCTTCACCCTGTTTGATGGCCCCGACTGGGGTGACCAGTTCAAGGATATCGCGCCGGTTAGCGTGGAACTGCTCGCCATACCGGAATCCAACGGCCGGATCTGGGACGTCAACGAGGGCGGCATGTACCACTACGGCCTGATCCCCGACCTGATCGAAGAGATTCGCATCGAAGGTGGCAAGGAAGCCCTGGATACGTTCTACAACTCGGCCGAAACCTTCCTGCAACTGTGGGAGCAGACACTGCTCGCCTCCGAAGACGCGCGGACCAGGCCCACGCCGGAATCACTGCCGCTTCGCTAGCCCCACCCCCAGCCGCATCGGGAACCACGTGGCTGCCATTCAGGTGGCAGCCACCGTTTTCCCGGCCGCCTGTGCGCAGATGCCCGCAGACCCTCAAAAAGAAGATTTCAACGCCGTGAACGAATCGGCCCATCGCCCCGCCCCGGCCTTTGGCATCGGGCTGGCGGTCGTATGCGGATTACTGCTTGCCGAGCCGGCATCCGCCCATGGGTTTGGAGCGGCCTATAATTTTCCGGTCCCCCCTGCGCTGTACCAATGGGGCGCTGCCGCAACGCTGGTGCTGTCCTTTTTGCTGGTGGCCCTGTTCTGGTCTTCCGCCCCGGAGGCCCGCGCGACCAGCGCGCGGAACATCCGCGACAACGCGCTGGTCCGGCTCATCCGGCGCACCCTCCCGGCCCTGCGCCTGGCCAGTCTGTTTGCGCTCGGCCTGTGTATCGCAACCGGCTTTCTGGGCAGTCCGGACCCGCTGCGCAATTTCAGCTCGATCTTCTTCTGGGTCATTTTCCTGCTGCTGTTTACCTATCTGCTCGCATTCATTGGCGACGCCTGGGCTGCGCTGAACCCGTTCCGGGTACTGACCGATATCACGCTCAAACGCTGGAGCCGCCACGCCACGGGCCTGCTTGCCTACCCGCAATGGCTGGCAAGCTGGCCCGCACTGC
>JBFHON010000334.1:0-2506 GCA_041593295.1 Oceanococcaceae bacterium
ACCGCGATTTCCTTGTCGGCCGAGGTGTTCAGCGTGATCTCGGTGCACAGGTTGGAGCTGTGGACAACGCCGACGTGCTGCTGCGGGCTGCGCAGGTTGCACGGATCCTTGAAGGTAATCCAGGGGTGGCCGGTCTCGAACAGCTGGCCAAGCATCTTGCGCCACAGCTGCACCGCAGGCAGGCGCTTGAAGTTCTTGATCTCGCCGCGGTCCGCCTTTTCCTCGTAGGCCACGTAGGCCTTCTCGAATGCGGCGCCGGTCAGGTCGTGCAGGTCGGGGACATCATTCGGCGAGAACAGCGTCCACGGGCCTTCTTCCAGCACCCGCTGCATGAACAGGTCCGGCACCCAGTTGGCGGTGTTCATGTCGTGCGTGCGGCGGCGCTCGTCACCGGTGTTCTTGCGCAGCTCGACGAATTCCTCGATGTCGCGGTGCCAGGTTTCCAGGTAGGCACAGACGGCGCCCTTGCGCTTGCCGCCCTGGTTGACGGCCACGGCCGTGTCGTTGGCAACCTTCAGGAACGGAACCACGCCCTGGCTCTTGCCATTGGTGCCCTTGATGTAGGCACCCATGGAGCGGACCGGCGTCCAGTCGTTGCCCAGCCCGCCGGCGAATTTCGACAGCATCGCGTTGTCGTGGATGGCGCCAAAAATACCGTGCAGGTCGTCCGGTACCGTGGTCAGGTAGCAACTGGAAAGCTGCGGACGCGGGGTGCCGGAGTTGAACAGCGTCGGCGTCGACGACATGAAATCGAAGGACGACAGCAGGCGGTAAAACTCGATGGCGCGGTCGTTACGGTCCACTTCGTTGATCGCCAGACCCATTGCGACCCGCATGAAGAAGGCCTGTGGCAGTTCGAAGCGGTCTTCATCCTGGTGCAGGAAGTAACGGTCGTACAGGGTCTGCAGGCCGAGGTAGTTGAACTGGTTGTCACGATCGGCATCCAGTGCGCTCCCCAGTTTCTTCAGGTCGAACTGCAGCAGTTCTTCGTCCAGCAGCTCCCACTCGACCGCGTGCTTCACGTAGGAAACAAAGTAGCTGGGGTACAGCTCGCGCATTTCCGAGTGCGTGGCGTAATGCGTGCCCATGCTGACCTTGATCAGCGCTTCGTGGCGCATCTTGTCCAGCAGCAGGCGTGCGGCCACGGTGCTGTAGCTCGGCTCGGTTTCGATCAGTGCGCGGGCGGCCAGGGTAGGCGCCTGCGCCAGGTCGGACTCGCTGATTTCGTCGTAGAGGTTGCGCAGGGTGTCGTGGGTGACCTTTTCCGGGTCCACGCCCGGAATGCCTTCGCAGGCTTCAACGGCCAGCTGGTGAATGCGTGCGGCATCCAGTGGCTGCAGGCTGCCGTCGGCCAGACGCACACGTAGCTCGGGCGCTTCCTGCACGGCGGTCGATTCCGCAGCCTTTTCGGCGCGCTTGGCAGCTTGGCGGTCGCGGTACAGCACAAAGTCACGGGCAACCTTGTGTTCGCCGGCACGCATCAGGGCCAGTTCGACCTGATCCTGGATGTCCTCAATGTGCACCGTGCCGCCGCCAGCCAAGTTGCGGGTGACCGACTGGGCGACCTGTTCGGTCAGCTTGGCGACGGTGTCATGGACCCGCTTGGACTCGGCAGCGCTGCCGCCTTCGACAGCCAGGAAGGCCTTGGTCAGAGCGACCTTGATCTTGCTCGCATCAAACGGGGTGACTTTGCCATTGCGACGGATAACCTTGTAGCCGCCGGGTGCTGTCGCATGCACTTCCGGGGACGGTTGCGGTGAAGGGGTCGGGGGGGTCGCAGGCGTGGCGACAGCAGTATCGGAAGCTTCCATGGCGCGTTCTTCTATTTGGGGGTGTTGAAAGTGTCTCTCATCCTCTACGCCCTCAGGCGCGCTGCTACTATATCTTGTGTCTGGGGGTTGGTGTCAACCCACTATGTTGTGTTTAATCTGGTGCATAGACACAGGACAAAGTGGTGCAAAACCTGTGGATAAATGCCCCCAGTGCCCGTTTTACAAGGCTTTGTGAATGCTCTGCTGGCGGCGTTGCTATGCTTGGCGCCAATCAGGGCAAAGGATTCCGAATTGATGTTGACTTGTGTGTTGCTGGCCGGCGGGTCGGGTACCCGGTTGTGGCCGCTGTCGCGGCGTGATTTCCCCAAGCAGTTTCTGGCACTGGACGGCGCCAACAGCCTGCTGGAGGACACGGTGGTCCGGCTGAGCGGGATCAGCGACGAGCAGCAGATGCTGGCAATCGGTGGCGAGGCCCATCGCTTCATCGTGCGCGAACACCTGCAGCGCCAGGGGGCGGACAATGTGCCGGTGATTCTGGAACCCGCACCGCGGAATACGGCGCCTGCGGTAGCCGTTGCAGCCTTGCAGGCGTTGGCGACGACCGGGCCGGAAACGGTGCTGCTGGTCAGCCCTGCCGATCATGTGGTGCGTAACACCGAGGCCTTCCGCAAGGCAGCCCGGCAGGCGGCCGAGATCGCGCGCGAGGGGGTGCTGGTGACCTTCGGGATCCAACC
>JBFHON010000335.1:0-2430 GCA_041593295.1 Oceanococcaceae bacterium
CCTCGCGCAGTTCGGTCAGGCGTTCCTGCGTGCACTCGCAGGCATAGGCCTTGCCGTCTGCAAGCAGCTGCTCGACGACCTCACCGTAGCGATCAAAACGCTCGGTCTGGTAGTACGGGCCTTCGTCATACTCCAGGCCCAGCCAGTTCATGCCATCCAGAATGGCCTTTACCGCTTCGGGGGTGCTGCGTTCACGGTCGGTATCTTCCACCCGCAGGATGAACTTGCCCCCGGTCTGCCGGGCATACAGCCAGTTGTACAAGGCCGTCCGCGCGCCTCCGAGATGGAGGTAACCGGTGGGGCTGGGGGGAAAGCGGGTAACAACCGTCATGAAAGGCTCAATGCGCTGCGATGGAAGGAAAGGCGGAGTATTTTATCGGCATGTCGGGTGTTAACGTTCCGTGAACTATTCCGACTCCCCGTTGACCAAAGGGGCGCTTAACCGGAGAGGGTGGTCTTATCGGTAACCGCGCTCTCCCCTCCGCCCTCCCCCTGCTCCCAAATAAGAAGACGGACATGAACCCGCGACACCTCGGCTGCCTGAGCTTTTTCCTTGCCACTCTGCTGCCCGGTCTGGCTTGGGCGCAGCCCCCGCTGCCGGTACAGACGGTCGTTCCCCAGACCGAAGAACTGCGCACCCGCATCGAAGTCCCCGGCACTCTCCTTGCCCAGGCATCGATCACCCTGCGCTCTCCGGTCAGCGAGCGCGTATCTGCGGTGCATTTCGCGGAGGGGCAACAGGTGGAGGCCGGCATGCTCCTGCTGGAACTGGACCGCCTGACGGAGCAGGCCCAGCTCAAGCTGGCGCAGGCCCAGCTTACGGAAGCGCGCCTGGCGCTGGCGCGCACACTGAAACTTTCCGGAAGCCGGGCGGTATCCGAGGCCGACCTCGATACCGCACGCGTGCAGGTCGATGTGGCCGAGGCCCGCGTCGAAGCCGCCCAGGCGGCCATTAGGGAACGCGAAGTCCACGCCCCCTTCGCAGGGCGCGTCGGTCTGAGTGATGTCGAAAACGGCAGCTACCTCACCGCCGGTGACGCCATCACGACGCTGCACAACCTCAGCCGTCTGCGGGTCGAGTTTGACCTCCCGCAATCCCAGCTGAGCCTGTTTCGCAATGGCCTGAACCTGCGCTTCCGCCTGCTCGAGGCCGGCGATGCATCCTGGCTTCCGGCAGAACTGATCAGCAATGCTTCGAGCCTGAACACCACCACCCGATCGCTGCGTCTGCGCGCGGAAACCGACAACAACCCGCAGCTGTGGCCCGGACTGGCCGTCGTGGTCGAAATATCCGGCCCGCCGCATACGGCCCTGACCATCCCGGAAGCCGCCCTGATCCCGCGCGGTGGTGCGCAGTTCGTCTACCTCGCCCGCGATGGCAAAGCCGAGCGCGTGGCAGTGACCACCGGTCTGCGCCGCGATGGCAGGGTCGAGATCGTCAACGGCCTGTCGCTGGATGATGCGGTCGTACTGCGCGGAGGTGACCGGCTGCGACCGGGAACGCCGGTTCAACCCCGCCCGGCGGAGTAAGTCATGACCATTACCGATACCGCCGTCCGTCGGCCGGTGCTGGCCATCGTGCTCAACCTGTTGCTGATCGCCTTTGGCCTGGTCTCCTACGAGCGTCTGTCCCTGCGCGAATACCCGGACATCGACGCCCCGATCGTCTCGGTGCGCACCAACTACCCGGGCGCCTCGGCGGCGGTGGTGGACACGCAGATCACCGAAATCATCGAAGACCGGATTGCCGGTATCGAAGGCATCCGCTTCATCAACAGCAGCAGCCAGGACGGCCGCTCCAATATCGTCATCGAGTTTTCGACAGACCGCGACATTGATGGTGCCGCAAACGACATCCGCGACCGGATTTCCGGAGCGCTGAACAACCTGCCGGAGGAGGCCGACCCGCCGGAGGTACAGAAAGAAGACGCCGATGCCGACGTCATCATGTGGCTGAACCTGACTGCCAACAACATGAACGTGCTGGAGCTGACGGATTACGCCCAGCGCTACCTGCAGGATCGCTTCTCCACCCTGCCGGGGGCTGCCCGGGTCCGCATTGGCGGCGGCCTGGAGTATGCGCTGCGGGTATGGCTGGACCCCGAGCAGATGACCGCCCGCGGCATCACGGCCGATGACATCGCCAGCGCACTGGAGGAGGAAAACATCGAGCTCCCCGCCGGGCAGCTCGAGTCCACCGAACGCATCTTCAGCGCCCGGGTCAGCCGCGGCTACCGAAGCCCCGAAGAATTCAACGACCTGGTAGTGCGCAACGACGGCATCAGCGGTCTGGTGCGTTTGCGGGATGTGGCCCGCGTGGAGCGCGGAGCCGTCGAGGACCGCACACTGTTCCGGGGCAACGGGGTGGCCATGGTGGGCATCGGCATCACCAAGCAATCCACGGCCAACACCCTGGAGGTCACCCGCGCC
>JBFHON010000336.1:0-2427 GCA_041593295.1 Oceanococcaceae bacterium
CCCGGCACTCTCGGCCGCCAACGCCGTGTGGTGACCGATCATTCCGGTCGCGCCAATAATCGCAATACGCATGGTCTTACCCCCAGTACAGGCGGGCATTGTGACACGCACCACGGCGTGTTCCGCAGCGACACCGAACCCACGCTTGCATGCGCCGCGCAGGCGGACGTGAACCCGCGAGGGGGCGTTTTCCCCGGTCGACTTCACGCACGCTCCGGCTGCCCTGCCAGCCATACCCGGCAACCTGCTACCTTTGGCGTTCGCGTACCGGGGGAAACGGAAAAAGCATGACCAGCACTGATCGGGAGGCCATTCGCCTGCTGGCGATGGACGTCGGAACACAAAGCGTGCGCGCCATCGTGTTTGACCTGCACGGCGACATCATCGCCCGCAGCCAGGTCCCGATCGAGCCCTATGTTTCCCCGGAACCCGGCTGGGCCGAACAGGACCCGATGCTGTACTGGAACAGCCTCGGCGAGGCCTGCCAGCAGCTGTGGCAATCCGGCGCCGTCAGCCCGGAGGATATCGACAGCCTGACGCTGACAACCCAGCGCGCCACCATGTGTTACCTCGATGGCGAGGGCAAGCCGCTGCGCGACGCCATCGTCTGGCTCGATCAGCGGCAGACGGATGCCCAGGAACCGCTGACCGGCCCCTGGGCCTGGCTGTTCAGGACGCTGGACCTGTTTGGCCTGGGCATGAGCGAAACCATCGCCACCTTCCAGGCCGAAGCCGACAGCCGCTGGGTCGCGCGGCATCAGCCGGACATCTGGGCCCGCACCGAGAAATACCTGCTGCTCTCCGGCTTCCTCAGCCACCGGCTGGTGGGCGAATTCGTGGATTCCGCCGGGTCGCAGGTCGGCTACATCCCCTTCGACTACAAGAAGCAGGAATGGGCAGCGGCCTCCAGCTGGCACTGGCAGGCCTTGCCGATTCGCGCCACCCAGCTCCCGCGCCTGGTCCGGCCCGGCGAGACTCTGGGCCGCCTGACGCCCACAGCCGCCCGGCATCTGGGGCTTGCGCCGGAGCTGCCGGTCATCGCCGCCGCGGCCGACAAGGCCTGCGAGGTTCTCGGTGCCGGCTGCACCGAGCCGGACCAGGCCTGCCTGAGTTTCGGCACGACCGCGACCGTCAACACCACCCAGAGCCGGTATCGCGAGGTCACCCCCTTCCTGCCGCCCTACCCGGCCGCGATGCCGCACAGTTACAACACCGAGGTCCAGATCTACCGGGGCTTCTGGATGGTGAGCTGGTTCAAGGAACAGTTCGCACAACCCGAACGCGAACGCGCGGCCGAGCTGGGCCTGAGCCCCGAAGAAGTGCTGGAGGAAAGAATCCGCGATGTGCCGGCGGGCTCGATGGGCCTGATCCTGCAGCCCTACTGGTCACCCGGCGTGCGTGACCCCGGGCTTGACGCCAAGGGTGCCGTCATCGGCTTCGGCGATGTCCATACCCGCGCTCACCTGTACCGCGCCATCCTCGAAGGCCTCGCCTACGGCCTGCGCCAGGGCAAGGAACGCACCGAAAAGCGCTGCCGCACGCGCATTCGCACCATCCGGATCGGCGGTGGGGGCTCGCAGAGCGATACCGCCATGCAACTGACCGCGGACATATTCGGTCAAGCGGTGGAGCGTCCCCACATTTATGAAACCTCGGCACTGGGCGCCGCGATGAATGCCGCTGTGGGCCGTGGGTACTTTGCCGACCACCACCGCGCCGCCAGCGCGATGACGCGTTGCGGCCAGGTGTTCCAGCCCATTGCAGAAAATGTCGCCCTGTACGACGCGCTGTACCGCAAGGTGTACTGCCGCATGTACGAGAAGCTGGCCCCGCTGTACAAGGACATCCGGCAGATCACCGGCTACCCCGCCTGAGTCATTTTTCGCCGCCATGGGCGGGCAGCCCCGGCGCACCGACCGGGCGCCACCAGAGGCGAAATGGCCCGGTAATTGCTTGAAAGAAGGGCTCTATTTCCTGCACCATACCGGGCTATCAGAGCCGCGAACTGCACGCGGCCTTTACCTGCTGGAGAAAACCTATGCGCCGGACTGCGCTCGCACTCTTGATTCTACCGTCCCTGGCTGCCGCCGATTTTGGCAGCGGTGACCTGGCCTTCGACAACATGGTTGTCCCGCTGATCAACAGCGCCCCGGAGCCGACCATCGGCATTCCGTGGACCACCGACAACGTCTTTTACCACGCGGGCAGCACCACCCTGCGCTTCACACCGGATGCCAACGGCAGCGGCGAGTGGGTCGACGTGACCCCGCCCTACCAGGTTCCGATCAACCTGGACCCGATGCTGGTTGTCCATGAAGACACCGGCCGCATTCTCGCCGGCGGCCTGCTCGGCCCCTGCTCGGTGATGATGATCAGCGACGACGACGGCGAAACCTGGCTGCCTTCGGTCAACATGTGCAGTGGCGC
>JBFHON010000337.1:0-2310 GCA_041593295.1 Oceanococcaceae bacterium
ATGGAATGGTTCATCGCCCCGTATCCCGGCGACGACAGCGCTGCTGGTGACCCGGCCATGGCTCCGGACGTGGTGAACAACTCCTGGGGTTGCCTCGAAGGCTGCCCGCCGACGATCCTGCAAGCCACCAACGAAGCAACCAAGGCTGCCGGCATCGTGCAGGTGGTCAGCGCGGGCAACGACGGCTCCACCTGCTCCACCATCGCCTTCCCGCTTTCGCTGTACGAGTCCAGCTTCACCATTGGCTCCAGCACGCTGGATGACACCATGTCGAGCTTCTCCAGCCGCGGCCCGGTCCTCAGCGACCTGTCCATGCGCCTGAAGCCGAATGTGGTTGCCCCCGGCTCCAGCATTGAATCCTCGGTCACCGGCGGTGGCTACGGCACCATGTCCGGCACCAGCATGGCCGGCCCGCATGTCGCCGGTCTGGTCGCACTGATGATCTCGGCCGAACCGCGACTGCGCGGGCAGGTCGACACCATCCGGGACCTGATTCAGCAGACCGCCGTGCCGATCGCCAACACGCAGGAATGCGGTGGCACCGGCGCCCAGGAGATTCCCAACAACACCTTCGGCTATGGCCGTATCGACGCGAAAGCCGCCGTGGATGCCATCGCCAGCCTCGGGCTCGACGCCACCGGTAGCAGCGAGCCGCGCGCAGCTGCCGCCAGCCTGCGCGGCGGGGCATTCGGTCTGGGCACCCTGGTGCTGCTGATACTGGCCGGCCTGCGGCCGCTGGCAAGCCGCCCGCGCCGCTAAGCGCTGCCAAGCTCAAGATCCAGGGCCCGCCATGCGGGCCCTTTTTGTTGGCACGACGAGGCCACCGCCTCACCAACGGTACGACGGCTGCATGCCCGCCCCGCATTGCCCCCTGGAGATGCACCGTGGCCATGCCCCCCACGCAGGACACCCTGCCCACACTGGACCTGAACTGCCCGCTGGAAAAAGATTCCGGCCTGCGCCGCTTCAGTCGCCTGGCCCTGAAAGCCGGCTTCTGGTTTTTCTTTCTCAAGGGCATGGCCTGGCAGGGCCTTGCCGGCAGCGCGGTCGACTTCGGGACCAGCTGAGGCTGCAGGCGCGCAGACCGGGGACGCCTGTGCCGTTCGCGGCAGGCACATACAATGCCCGGTTGAACCGTCTGGAGTCCCCCATGAACTGGAGCCGCCTTCTACCGGCCCTGCTGCCCGCCATCGTCGCCCTGAGCGGCTGCGGCACCCTGCAACACAAGCAGGCACTGAACGACATCACCGCCCCTGCGCTGCAGGCGCACATGGACTTTCTGTCCGATGACCTGCTGCGCGGGCGCATGACCGGTACCACCGAGTATGATATTGCCGCCCGCTATGTGGCCAGCCAGTTTCGTGAGATCGGCCTGGAAGCCGGCATGGGACAGAGCTACCTGCAACCGGTGCCCTTTGTCTCCGGCAAGCTGGACATCGCCGGCTCGGCACTGAGCCTGCAGGGCATTACCACCAGGAAACGACTGCGCTTCCGCGACGACTTCGTGGTCTCTGCCGACCTCACGCAGCCGCTACAGCAAATCAGCGGCAAACTGGTCTTTGTCGGCCATGGCATCGTCGCGCCGGACCAGAATCATGACGATTACGCCGATGTGGACGTCAACGGCAAGATCGTGGTGCTGTTCCCCAAGGCGCCACAGACCTTCCCGGCGGATCAGCGGGCGTTTTACTCCTCGTTCACCCGCAAGTCCCGCGAAGCGGCCGACCGCGGCGCGATCGGAATCATCACGATCCGCAACCAGTATTCACGGGAGCACTACACCTGGGCCGACTCGGTCAAGAACGCTGGCAATCAGCCCCGACTGCGCTGGCAGGACGCCGATGGTGCCCCGCATGACTTCGAGTCACGCATCCGCGGCACCGCCACCCTGTCCGACGAGCTGGCCGCCCAGATCTTCCGCGGCAGCGGGCACGAACTGGCCGAACTGCTGAAGATGGAAAACGCCGGAGATCCACTGCCGCACATGCCGCTGACGGTCTCCGCCAAGATCACCACCAAAACCCACATCACCCGGCTGACCTCACCAAATGTCATCGCCCGGCTGCCCGGAACCGACCCGAATCTGGCAACGGAGCACGTCGTGCTGCTGGCGCACCTGGACCACCTCGGCGCCGGCGCTGAAGTCAACGGCGACCCGATCTATAACGGGGCCTACGACAACGCGATGGGCGTGGCGCTGATGATCGAAACCGCGCGCACGCTGAAGCAAACCGGCACCCGCCGCTCGGTACTTTTCGCCGCCATTACCGGCGAGGAACAGGGCCTGCTGGGTTCCCACTACCTGGCCCG
>JBFHON010000338.1:0-2289 GCA_041593295.1 Oceanococcaceae bacterium
GCGGCGATTACGCCTGCGCCCGCCACTGTCCGGCCTCATCCATGAACGCCCGACGAGCCTCGCCACCGTGGTCTTTGTCCTGGCCATGATCTCGACCACGGCGATCGACGGGCTGCAAGCCACGCAATGGTGGGTCGGCCTGTTCTGGACCGACCCCGCCGGCATTTTCACCGACCTGGCCGGCGCCAGCCCCATGCGCATGATGAATACCCTGATGCCGGTCTACATCGCATGGGAAACCTTCTGGCTGGCCATCTCACCCTTTGTTTACCTGGCGGCCTACCTGCTTGCGTTGTGGCTGAGCAAGCTCCTGACCGGCAGTTCACGCCCGCTGATGCAACTGGCCCGGGATTTCAGCTACAGCCTGATTCCGATCGCGCTGGTCTACAACATCACCCACTACTGGACGCTGATCACCACCCATGGGATGAAGATCTTCAGCCTGATCTCCGACCCGTTCGGCTGGCGCTGGGACCTGTTTGGCACCGCCATGAAATTCCGCGCGCCGATCCTGCCCGACATGGGCTTCGTGTGGCACTCCCAGGTCGCACTGATCCTTTTCGGTCACGTCCTCAGCGTGTGGGTCGCACACCAGGTGGCCCTGCGAATCTGGCCGACGCGCATGCAGGCCCTGGTCAGCCAGTTGCCACTGCTCGTCATCATGGTGGCGTTCACCGTTTTCGGGCTGTGGGTACTGGCACAACCCCTGACCGCCATCCTGCCGCGATAGCCTCCGCCCGATGACACATCCCCCTTGTTTCCCTTTGCGGCGCGCGTCCGGCCCGACCCACCGCAGGGTAAAGTGGGCAAGACAACACCGAGGAGAACACGGTTGAAACTGATCCCCGCACTGCTTGCGCTGCCCCTGCTTGGAGCCTGCAGCGCAGATATCGCAAACCCGCCCGTCACCGGCAATTTCGCCACCGACGCGCAGCCGGTTGGTGACTTCGAAATCCCCGATGGCATGATCATCGAGCGCATTCAGACCGACGCCTCGGCGGTCCAGGCGGCCGCCCCACCCAGCAGCGGAAAATCAGACCCCGGCCTGCCTGAGGGCATGCTGGGTTACATGGAAGGCACCCAACCCGACAAGCTGGTCGTATTTGCCCATGGCCTCGGCCACGACGTGTTCAGGAGCTGGACCCAGTATGTCGCCCGCACCGTACGCGACGATGTCGCCGTGGTGACGACCAACTACCGGGACAACGACCGCTTCCCGATTCTGCGTGGCGCCCATGACACCATCGCCGGCACGCTGCTCGCGCTGGAGCGGTTTCCTTCCGTCGAAAAGGTGTATCTGCTCGGCATCTCCATGGGGGGTGGCGTGTCCGGCACAGCGCTGACCGAGTCGGTACATGTCACCGAGGATGGCCAGGGGCTGTATGACTACTGGGTCGCGCTGGAGCCCTTCACCAACATGTTCGAAGGCTATGTGGAAGCGGCAGCCGCACTGCCGGAAATCGCCACCTACATGGAAGAGGAAACCGGCGGCACGCCGCTGAGCCACCCGGAAGCCTACCAGCGCATGTCGCCCGCCCTGCGGCCCGGCGAGATGGCCGCAGCCGGCCTGCGTGCTGCCGTTGTGGTTCACGGTTTCAATGATGGCCTGGTCGCTTACAACATGGGTCGCGAGATGTGGCTGGGCCTGGTAGCCGCCGGCGTCCCCTCCCAGTTCTTCAACGTGCTGCGCGTGGCCGACGGACAGGATGCCGGCACGGATGGCACGGGACTGGTCACCAGCATCCTCGGCCTGCCCGACCCGAATGACGAACTGGGTTTCGCCGGCCATGCCGATGAAGCCGACGCCCCGCACCCGATCATGCGGGTGGGGTTCGAACAGCTCGAACTGATGCTCAATGGCCAGTAAGACGAATCCACGCCAGTGCTGGAACATTTTGTGGATGACCGGGGCCTGTCGCCCTAGTACAACCATCTACATCGGCACGCACGCTGCGCAGGCTTGCCCTCAAAAGCCTGACAGCTGTCATCGGTCAGGCCGCGCTCGCTTCAGCGTGTGCTCTCAAGCAGCCGGATGTAGCGCTGCTGGTCCGCAGCGGAAAAACAGCAGAACTGCAGGCAGCGCACATGCTGCAGGCCCGGGGCAACTTCCCGGACCGTCGTGATTGCAAGAGTTGCCGCCTCTTCCTTGGGGTAGCCATACACCCCGGTACTGATCGCCGGGAAGGCGATGCTGTCGCAGGCGTACTGGTCGGCCAGCTGCAAACTGTTGCGGTAGCACGCGGCCAGCAAGGCGCCCTCGCCCCGCTGCCCCCCGCTCCAGATCGGCCC
>JBFHON010000339.1:0-2285 GCA_041593295.1 Oceanococcaceae bacterium
CAGCCACTGGCCAGGCGCCCGGCACGCGCACGCAACCATTCCTCGCAGTCCGCCCGCGAGGCCAGAATGCCCGGTTCGATTCCGTGCGCCTTCGCAATGGCCGTCAGTTTCTGCTGCAGCTCCCGGCTCGTTTCGCGCGGAATCGGCTCCGGAATGTCCGGGCAGTTTGCCGGGGCCTCGCGAATGGTCTTCAGCAGCACCTCGCCCTGATTACGCAACAGGCCGGGCGTGCAGCCCTCCAGCCTTTCCAGTTCCTCCAGCGTGCCCGGCTGGCGCCGCGCCACCGCACTCAGGAACCCGTCCTTGGCAATCCAGGAACGGGGCTTGTCCGAATGCCGCGCCCGCGCTTCGCGCCACTGGCTCAGCGCAATGAATACACACTTCTCCGCCGGCTCCAACCGTTCCAGCGACCGTGATTTCAGCGCCAGGGCCAGCGGGTCGGGCAGCGCCCATGGCTGCTCCAGCACCGCCATTTCTTCGGCCATCCAGTGACTGCGCCCCTGCTCCTCGAGCCGATCGGTCAGTTGCCGGTACAGCTCACCCAGGTAACGCACATCATCCGCAGCGTAGCCAAGCTGGGCTTCGCTGAGCGGCCGGCGCGACCAGTCGGTGCGCGTCTGGTCCTTGGCCAGTTCCACCTCCAGGCGTTCCTTGACCAGCCCGGCGTAGCCAATCTGTGGCGGCCCACCCAGCAGGGCATGCGCCATCTGCGTGCAGAACATCGGCGAGAGCTGATTCAAGCCCACGGTTGCTAGCGCCTCGAAGTCCTGCCCGGGCGAGTGCAGCAGCTTGACCGGGCCGCCGACCAGCAGCGGCTGCAGCACACTCCAGTCGTCCAGCGTCAGCGCATCCACAAAGACGATTTCGTCCGCCGTGGCGAACTGCAGCAGGCAGAGCTGGGGGGCGTAGGTGCGCTCGCGCACGAACTCCGTATCCAGCGCCAGCCACGGTGCGCTGATGGCCCGCTCGACAAAGCTCTGAACTTCAGCCGCTGTGGTGAGATACTTCGCGTTGATTTTTTCCGCTCCTAGCAGGGCTGAACTTCCATAAAGGAAGCCATTGTTGCCGATGTTTGCCTCTCTCGCCCAAACCCTCTCCCAACTGATGCTGCTGCGTGCCGGTCCGCAGGACCTGCCCGCAGGCCCGGGAATCCTGCAATTTGCCACGGTCCTGTACCTCCTCAGTGCCGTTGGCAAGCTGCTCCTGATCAACCCGGTGCTGGCGGCTTTCGCGCAGGCCCTGCTCAGCATCGTCGTGCTGTGGGGCTATTTGCGGGTCATCCTGAACGCGCGAAAAATCCCCGAGCGCTTCAACCAGACCTTTTCCGCCTTGCTGCTGACCAGCGCCGTCATCGGCATTCTGATGCTCGGCCCGCTCAGTGCGCTGACCCCGATGCTGCTGCAGATCGCCGAAGGCGGCAACATCGAGGCCATCGAGGTGCCTGCGATGGCGGCCTATGCCTGGCTGGGCCTGTCCCTGTGGGGGCTGACCCTCGCCGGACACATCTTTCGCCATGCTCTGGACACCTCGCTTGGGGTGGGCATGCTGGTCGCACTGGGGTACGAGGTCTTCCTGATCCTGGCCGTCAGCATCGTCGCCGCGCCGACCGCGGCCTAGCCGATGCACGTACATATCCTCGGCGTCTGCGGAACCTTCATGGGCGGCATCGCCGCCCTGGCCCGCCAGCGGGGCGACACGGTCACCGGGCAGGACAAGGCCGCATGGCCGCCGATGAGCACCCAGCTCGAAGCCCTCGGCATCCGCATTCATCGCGGCTATGACAGCGCGCCGCTGGAGCAGAACCCTCCCGACCTGGTCATCGTGGGCAATGCCGTCAGCCGCGGCAACCCCGCACTGGAGTACGTACTCGACCGGGGCATTCCCTATATCTCCGGCCCCCAATGGCTGGCCGAACATGTACTTCAGGGGCGCTGGGTGCTCGCCGTAGCCGGCACCCATGGCAAGACCACCACCTCCAGCCTGCTGGCCCATATCCTGGAAGACTGCGGGCTGCAGCCCGGCTTCCTGATCGGCGGTGTACCCGCCAATTTCGGTCACTCGGCCGCACTGGGGCAGGCGCCGTTCTTTGTGATCGAAGCCGATGAGTACGACACGGCCTTCAGCGACAAGCGCTCCAAATTCGTCCACTACCACCCGCGCACGCTGGTGATGAACAACCTGGAGTTCGATCATGCCGATATCTTCGCCGATCTCGCCGCGATCGAAACCCAGTTCCACCATCTGGTCCGCACGGTTCCCGGCAACGGCCTGATCATCTACCCGGA
>JBFHON010000340.1:0-2276 GCA_041593295.1 Oceanococcaceae bacterium
CAGCTGAAGCCTCAACCTCGTTGCACCGTGCCTGACAATCTGCATTGCTATGAGCATCCGCTGAGCGAACACATGCGCTCCGCGCTGCGCCTCGAATTTCTTTTTCAGGAATTCCGGCGGCTGGAAAGCGCCAGCGAGCACCGTCGGTGCGTCATCCCCGTGATTTGCGACCTGCTCAGCCTGCTGTCACGCGCTGACGCCTGGAGCGAAATTGGCCAGGACCTGCAGCGCGAAGCCGAACAGCTGCAACTCCTGCGCTCAGCCCCGGTGGTGGACACCGAAAAACTGAAAGCGACCATTCTCGAGCTGGAAAATGCCCGCACCGCGGTGAGCCGCGTCAACATGGCAGAGATTCGCATACCCAAACTTCTGCTGGCGGTCATGCAACGCTCCAGCGTCCCCGGCGGGCTGGCACCTGCTGATGTGCCCGCTTACACCTACTGGCTGAATCTGCGCGCCAAGGAACAGCAGAATGATATCCACGACTGGACCCGGGAAATCACCGCCTACGAAACCGCGCTGACGCTCTATCTGAAGCTGATCCGCAGCCGTGCCGAGTGGATGGAAACCACGCTGGAACATGGCCAGTACTGCCTGCAAGGCAAGCCCCGGCATACGCTGCTGCGCATCGGCATCCCGGAACAGGGTCGCTGGTACCCGGAAATCAGCGGCGGCCGACAGCGCATGAATATCCGCCTGCGCGGAACCCGGCCGGCCGATGACGATGCCGCCAGGCGTGTCACCGCACTGAAAATCGCACTCTGCTAGAAGCTCCCGTATGAATACCGCACCGAAAAAGGCCCGCTGCCCGCAATGCGGCCAGCCGGCCCTGCTGGGCCCGGACAACCCGTGGCGCCCCTTCTGCTGCCGCAAGTGCAAGTTGATCGACTTCGGCGACTGGCTGGACGAGTTCGGGCTCGACCCCGAGCCCGAGACGGCGCGAGAGCGCAGCGAACCGCACGACAACCTCAGCTGAAGGCGCGGATTCCGCTGACACCCTGTCCCCACAGGGACCGCGCCACCGCCACCTCGGCTTCGCCTACGCCGCCCAGGGCATAGGTCGGCAGGGAGCCGTGCGCAACGATACGGGCAAACTGCTCCCAGCCCAGGGCAGGCGCGTCCGGATGGGTCGGCGTTGCGCCGACCGGACTCAGCAGGGCATAGTCGGCGCCCAGCGTGAGCGCATGCTCCCAGCTCTGCGCATCGTGACAGGAAACCCCAAAGAGCATGGATTCAGGCACGGGCCGGGACTGCAGATCGCAAGCCATCCTCGCGGTGGCGTGATATCCGGCAGCGCCCAGATCCAGAGCCATGTCAGCACTGCGATCCACGATCCAGCCCAGACGAGTCGCACCCGCAAGCTGCTGATAAGCCGCGACATACTCCGCATCCGGCACCCCGGGTACACGCAGACGCGCCAGTGAGATCCCCCTCTGCCACCAGGCTTCGGCGCGCAGACAGTTCTCGCTGAGCGAGGCATCCGCTGGCGTGATCGGCAGCAAGGCCGGCAACTCCAGCGCTCGCAGGATCGGACCATCGGCGCCGAGCAGATCCAGCGCACGTAGCTGCGCTACGGTGCCCCATTGCAGTGCCTGACCATCGCAGGACTGCAGCTCACCCTCCCACGCGCTGACCCGGTAGACCCACATGTGGACATCGCGATCGGTATAGGCGTGGCTGATACGAATGAGGGGCGTCATCTCGCGAACCCTGACCCCCAGCTCCTCCTGCAATTCACGGACAAGCGCCTGCTCAGGCGACTCGCCCGCCTCGATCTTGCCGCCGGGGAACTCCCATTTACCGGCGGCGATCTTTCCGGCCGGGCGCTGGGCCGCCAGAAAGCGGCCCGCAGCATCCTGCAGAACCCCGGCTGCCACGCGAATCTGCGGCCGGCTCACGACCGGTATTCGGCGTTGATCTTGACGTAATCGTAGGAATAATCGCAGGTCCAGACCGTCATGCCCGTGCTGCCGCGCCCCAGGTCCACACGGATGGTGAACTCGGACTGCGCGGTAACGGCGGCACCGGCCGCTTCCCGGTAGTCCGGGTGTGGCTGCCCCCGCTCGATGAGCGCGACATCATCCAGCCACAGGCTGACCCGGTCGATCGCCAGATCCACCAGTCCGCTGCGCCCCACAGCCGCCAGAATACGCCCCCAGTTCGGGTCACCGGCAAATGCCGCTGTCTTGACCAGCGGCGATTCGGCAACCGTGTAGGCCACGCGACGGGCCTCGTCCCTGCTCGCAGCACCTTCGATACGCACGGCGATGAACCGG
>JBFHON010000341.1:0-2202 GCA_041593295.1 Oceanococcaceae bacterium
ATCGGCACGAATACGCGGCTCTCGAGGGCCTTGCAAAATCCGGTGTCGAACTTGTCCGGTGTGAATACGAAGACCTTGACAGCGTCGCGTCGCTGGTCGCCCGGGTTTCCGGCAATCATGCGGGTCTGCGCGGAATCGTGCACAACGTATCGCATTGGGTGCCCGATTCGGCGGGCTCAATCAACACGGTGTTGAACAGCATGATGCGGGTCCATGTTGGCGTACCCATGGAGATCAACCAGGGCCTGGCACCCTTGCTGCTGAATAACGCCAATGGCCCCGCCGATGTCATCCACATCGGCGATTACGTCAGTGCGCGAGGCAGCAAAAAGCACATGGCCTATGCGGCGAGCAAAGCCGCACAGGACAATCTCACGCTGTCCTTCTCGCAGCTATGGGCCCCGAAGGTGAAGGTGAACAGCATCGCTCCGGCTCTGCTGGCTTTCAACGACGCGGATGGTGACGACTACAAGGCGAAGGCCCTGGCGAAAAGCCTGATGCAGAAAGAGGCGGGTTTCGCCGAGTTGCTGCATGCCGTGGACTACCTGTTCGACAGCGATTTCGTCACCGGGCGCATCCTGCATCTGGATGGTGGGCGTCACCTCCGGTGAAACCGGCAGTCAGGCGCAAAGCCTGTATCGTATGCGATGAGGTCAAGGAGCGGCACACCTCTCACTGGGACATGGACTGCATGAGCCAGGCCGAACTGGAGCGGGCTTTTGCGGACAGCGCCCACCCGCCATCTGCCGCGCCCTGGAGGCGATACCTCCGGTCCCTGCTCGGCCGATCGATTTTTCAAACTCACCGTAAGTAAAAACGGGTTCATCCGGTCGCCGGAAAATGTTGAACTTGTGATGCTGGTCGGATGGAACCCCTGGGGTAGGAGGACAACAGTTGCTTCTGCCGGGGCGCGCAGTGGTCGACTGGTCGGTGTGGTTTGGTTGGTGGCCACTTCAGGGCGGTGGCCTAATAATGCCGCCAATTGCCACCCAGAAGCTGCTAGCGTGAGTCTCGAACATCTCGATCACTGGCGCCGCGTTCGGCAGGGATGCAGCGGTCGCCTTCGCAATGGAATCTGCACGCATGAACACTTCAACGATTGCTTCTTCCATGACGGCCGTGGCTCTGGTGTTGACGGCGCCGCTGGTGTCTGCCGGTTCGCTGGGTGGCTTGATGTCACCTGTCGAGAAGTCGCCTTATATCGTTCAGTTAAACACGGATGCTGTGGGTGGCCGGCTGGTGGGCGAAGTGACGCGCCAGGTGCTGACGCTGATCGGGGCCGATGCACCGTTTCACGAATACTCGCGGGTGTTTTCCGGTTTTCCGGTTTTGCGGTCACGCTGACGGAGCGTCAGCGGCAGCGACTGCAGCGCCTGCCGGAAGTGCTGGTCATCGAACCGGATCAGCTGATCAGCGGGGATGCAACGCAGGCCAACCCGGTCTATGGTCTGGACCGTGTCGACGAGACCAGCCTGCCGTTGGACGGGGAGCTGCTGTACCCCGAAAGCGCCGGGGCCGGTGTCCATGTGTATGTGCTGGATACGGGCATCAACCCGGACCACACCGAATTCAGTGGCCGCATTGGATACAGCCGAAACTTCGTGACTGACGGGCCGGTAGGTCTGACCGGGATCCTGATCCTCTCGCTGGAATCGACCTGGCAGACGCTGGGTTACGCACCCGACCCCGAGAACTGGACGGATTGCAACGGCCATGGAACCCATGTGGCGGGAACCGCTGTCGGCACCCGCTACGGGCTGGCGAAACAGGCGACGGTGCACGCGTTGCGGGTGCTCGGGTGCCAGAACACGGGTGCGATGTCTGGCATCATCGCGGGCATTGACTGGTTGATCGGCAATGCGGAGTACCCCGCCGTGGCCAACCTGAGCCTCGGCGGTGCGAATTCGACGGTGCTGCACCAGAGCATCGCTGCATTGCATGCCGCCAACATTCTGCCGGTGGTCGCGGCGATGAATGACAATGCCGATGCCTGCAGCGGTTCACCTTCGGGTGCTCCGGAGGCGGTGACTGTCGGGGCGTCGGATGCGGCGGACCAGGAATCGTCATTTTCCAACCATGGTCCCTGTGTGGATATTTTCGCCCCGGGCACCGATATCGTTTCTGCCAGTCATGCCGACAACACCGGCACCGCCGTGATGAGTGGAACCTCGATGGCCTCGCCGCTTGTTGCCGGGGCCGCAG
>JBFHON010000342.1:0-2131 GCA_041593295.1 Oceanococcaceae bacterium
GCAGAAGGTCAGGGCGGTGTCGCCGAGCTTGAAGCTCTGTATCGGCACCACGTCCTGTTCTTCCAGTAGCAACAGTGCCGGACCACTGATCGATGTCGGCAGGGGAACGCCGAGTTCGAGCAGCTGGTCGGTCAGTGTACCCAGCAGGGCCTGGGGGCTGACCGGGCCCAGCGCGGCAAAGGGTTCGACGTACTCACCCAGCGGATATTGGCAATCCGGGAACCCGATGATGGGTACGCCAGGGTTCAGGTCGTAATACAGCGTGTCGGTGTTGCAGTTGGAAACCCCCGGGTAGGGGCGTGATGCGGAAGGGGCAAAACGCTGGTGGGCGTAATCCACGGTGAAGCCCGTGGTCAGGGGGGCAAACTGGGTGCGATCCCAGGGCTTCTCGCTGGCGATGGCCTCGAGGGCTGCGTGCACATTGTCCGCGAAGATGCGCGCGGCCCGGTCGGCTCCGGCCAGGTTGGATTCCTGGTACTCGCGGCGGGCGGCGCCTCGGTGCGCCCGCTCATCCTTGTGCGGGCCGGACGTGCCGGTTTCCGATTGCGACATCAGGGTGACGGCACCGGTTTCGCGACTGAGCACGCGCATGATCGCGTGCGTCACGTCACCATTCATGATTTCTTCGCCCCAGACCCATTCCGGGTGCACACCCAGCACGATCCAGTTGGCGAAGTTCTCGCCGGTCTCGCTGTCGTCAAAACGCAGCAGGTAGGCCTGCCGGGTGGTGTAGTCATGGGGTTGCCCTGCCGGAGTGCCGTCCGGCGAGACCTTGGGGCCATAGGTATGAGCCCGGATGTCGTTGGCGTAAAACGCGGTTCCACCCATGCGGGCCGGGCGCAGGCTGCCGGTGGCCTGGATGATCGCGGTGGCCATGCGCTCTGCCATGTATTCGAAAAAGCGGATATCCATCACGTCCTGGAAGATCCAGGGGCCGATGGCCGGGGTGGAGTAGAACGGGGAGGTATGGCTGTGGGATACCGTCATCGCGAGGTTGTCGATGCCGATTCCGGTGCTGCCGTCCGCTGCCAGCAGCTGGGCGACGCGGCGGCGCAGCAGATCATTGGGCAGGTAGAGGTCATTGGTGATGATGGCGATGCGTTTGCCATTGCTGCCGTCGACCACCAGCGCCTTGGTCGTGATGCGGGAACCGAGGATGTCCGAGCCCACCTTGCGCACGGCATGGGTGTAGGGGTCGAACCCACGGCCGTTGGCAACCCCGGTTCCGGTGTCGGAGAACTGACCGGCGGATGCACCGAAATGCCAGCTGGCATCAACGACGGCAACCCCGGCACGCGCCACTTCACCGGCACGCGGGGCCGGGTCGGGTGCAGCCGTTTCTGCTGGGGTGCTGTTGCGGGTATCGCTGCCGGTGGGCAGGCGTCCACCTTCGCAGGCGGTCAGAAACAGGCAGAGAGTCGCAGCCGCAAGGGCCAGACGGGTGTGGGGCATGGTGTTGTCTCCTCAAGGCGCAGGCACGGGTTTGTGCCTGCGCCCAGCACCGGCAGGTGCTGATTCAGCTGACCTAATAAGCTACTGCATATCGCAAAAATTGACAGTAGTAAAATTTCCGTGGGCGCAGCTCCGGGGTGCATCGCGGTGGCGACTCAAGCAGAATCGGGGAGTACCCCTAATGCAGGTAATCGATCGTGAACCGGAAAAACCTTTGGCAAGCCGGGCTGCTGGCGGCACTGGCAGCGACGCTGCTACCCGCAGGCGTCGCCCATGCCGATGCCGATGCCTACGCCAATGCGTCGCGTGCGGCCTGCGAGCACGTCAAGTCCTGCGCGCTGGCCGAGATGGGTGATGTGCCAGCCGACATGCGCCCGATGATCGAGGCCAGCCTGAACGGCATGTGTGCGGGGATGCCGAAAGCCGAGGACTGGGAGGGGTTTTCGCCCAGCCACCCCTTGTACCGGCCAGCGACGGCTTGCATGAAAAGCATCAAGCGCCAGAGTTGTGCCGTGCTCACCAGGGGGGACGGCCAGACGCCGGAGTGCCGGGCACTGGACAAGGCCGCAGCCGCGTACCGGTAACAGCCGGGTCTCAGCGGCGCAGCAGTTCCATCGGCACGGCGATGGGAGTCGACAGCAGGATCTGCGCGTAAGCCTTCCCCTGCGGGTCATTACGC
>JBFHON010000343.1:0-2017 GCA_041593295.1 Oceanococcaceae bacterium
CCGCGACTCCCTGCAGCAGCTTGGCCGCAGCGACTGGTTGCCGGAAATCGCTGAAATGATCACCGAACATCATCGGCTGCGCCCGATCCGCGATTCGCGCTTTGCGCTGGTGGAGCTGTTCCGCCGCGGCGACCTGGTCGATTTCTCCCTGGGCCTGGTCCGGCAGGGCCTGCCCCGGCAGCACATCCGGGAGGTGCAGCAGCAGTACCCCAATGCCGGCTTTCACAAGCGGCTGGTCCAGTTGGCCGGTAGCTGGTTCCTGCGCCACCCCCTCAACCCCGCTCCGATGATGAAATGGTAGACAGTCAGGCCGCCACGGTTCCCCCTTCGCGTACCACCCCGATGCCGCGCCGCCCGTTCGGCCGCGCTTCGGTAGACGGGACGGCCGCATGACCTTTCGCAACCGCTTGCTGGTTACCGTGTTGTCGATCGTGCTGGCGGCTACCGGCATGGTCATGGTGCAGGTCTACCAGCGTGAATACACACGCCTGAGCGAGGACTTCTACCGGGACATGGCCGTGGTGGGTGCCAATGAGTCGCGCGCCATCGAGGCCGAAATCTCTCGTCTGCAGCGCGATGTCCTGACCATGGCCTCGGTGCCGGTGGTACAGCACTACGTCGCAGCAAGAGCCGCCGATGCGCAGGGCGGCAAAGACGCCGACTACTGGCGACAGTACGTGGTCGAGATGCTGATGGCCTTCATGCAGGTGAACCCCGAGTTCATGCAGGCCCGACTGATCGGGTTGGCCGATGACGGGCGGGAACAGGTACGTCTGGATCGTGTGGGCGACCAGGTGCGGGTTGTCGACGAGGAGCAGTTGCAGCAGAAGGGGAACCGGGTCTACTTCCAGCAGACCATTCAGCGGGAAAAAGGGCAGACCTACCTGTCACCGCTGAACCTGAATCGCGAATACGGCGAGATCGAAAAGCCCTACCGGCCGACCATTCGTGCGGCCACCCCCTTGTACACGGCGCAAGGCGAGCCCTTTGGCATCATCGTCATCAATGTCGATGTGCAGTTTGTGCTGGATGACCTGGCAGCACAGTCGCGGCGCAGCGGCGGGAGTGCAATCAACACTTACATCGCGGCTGAAGACGGTGCGTGGATGGTTCATCCGGAGCCCGAAAAGCGCTTCGGGACCGACCTGGAAACGGGGCACTCGTTGTACGCCGATCAGCCCCAGCTGTACGCGCTGGCCCGGGAAACCGTGGACCGGGCCGACCGCAGCCTGGTCAGCCAGCGGACGATCCCCGGTTTCGGGCTGGTGCATCTGGTCCTGGTCCCCAGCAGCAACCATGACGAGCTGCGCTACATGAAGCTGTTTCAGGTGCTGCCGCAGGCAACACTGGACGCGGCGCTGCGCGCATCGGTGGGGCCGGTACTGATTTTTGCCCTGATTCTGGCGCTGGCGCTGATGGTGCTGACCCTGGTGTTCGTATCCCGGCAGATGCGGCCGCTGAGCGCGATTGCGACCGCAGCGGGCCGGGTTGCCGCCGGCGACTATGCTGTGGAGTTGCCGGTCCGGCGACAAAACGATGAGCTGGGGCGGCTGTCCGCAGCCTTCGCGGCACTGGTCGACAAGGTGCAATCCCGTGAGCGCGGGCTGCGCGACAGCCACGAGTTCGTGGATCGCATCCTGGAAGGCATTGCGCAGGGTGTCGCTGTGGTGGACCAGAACGGCATCATCATGCGCAGCAATGCCGCTCTGTGCCGTCATTTCGGCTATTCCGAGGAAGAGTTGCGCGGAGCCAGCGTCGACATCCTGGTGCCGGATGATGTGCGGCCTCGACACCCCGGCATGCGGGATAAATTCATTGCCAACCCCTACCCGCGCTCGTTCGGCCAGGTTCGCGGGCTGCGCGGGCGGCGCAAGGATGGTTCGGAGTTCCCGTTGGAACTGGGTTTGAGCGTGATGCAGCAGGGCGCCGACCTGTACACGATTGCCACGGTGTTGGATATCACCGAATCGGTGGAGCATGAAGAGCGCGTCCGCCAGCTCAACGCGGGTCTGGAAGA
>JBFHON010000344.1:0-1808 GCA_041593295.1 Oceanococcaceae bacterium
CCGGCCCCGGCCGGGTTTTTGTTGTCCGGGGTTTGTTCCCCGGTAACACACTGCAAGGGCGGCATGGGACCGGGGGCTGAGTGTCGATCGCCGTTGTAGACTGAATGCCTGAGGACCCGTTGCCTGGTCCCGCTGCCGGCGACATGCTCTGGTCCCTGGCTGACCGGGGCCTCAGAGCACCGGCAACGGGCAGGCCCGTTTCTTCTGCCGCACCGGCAGCAGCAGACGAACCGTGCTTTCTTTTCACCTGCATCACAAGGCGACACCCCATGAGTGTTGAACAATTCACGACCTCCCGCGATCTCTGGTTCTGGCTGTTTGAGGTCGGAAAGCTCGACACCCTCATGACGGAGGGCCGGTATTCCCAGCACTCGCGGGAGGACATCGAGGCCATGTATGACGCGGCAACGGACATTGCCAACCGGCAACTTGACGGAGTCGCCGAGCGCCTGGATGAACACGAGCCCACCTTCGACGGCCGGCAGGTCCAGGTAGACGACTGCCTGCGTCCGGGATTGCGAGCCTGGATAGACAGCGGCCTGCACGCCGCCCCCTTTGCTGCCAGCAATGGCGGCATGGAATTGCCCTACGCCGCCAGTCAGGCCTTGCAGATCCCGCTCAATGCCACGGCCGGTTCAGGCAGCGGCTACCTGTTCCTCACGCAGGCTGCCGCGCACATGCTCAGCGTTGTCGGCAGCGACGAACAGCAAGCCCGTTACCTGCCAAAGCTCATCAGCGGCGAATGGTTTGGAACCATGATGCTGTCCGAACCTCAGGCGGGCTCGTCGCTGGGTGATATCCGGACGCGTGCCCGCAAACAGCCGGATGGCCGCTACCACCTCAAGGGCAGCAAGATGTGGATCTCTGCCGGCGACCACGATCTGGCAGACAACATCCTCCACATGGTACTGGCCAAAATCGAAGACGAGAACGGCCAGGTGGTGCCCGGCAGCCGCGGCATTTCGCTATTCCTGGTGCCCAAGTACCACGTCCAGGCTGACGGCACGCTGGGCGAGGCCAACGGTGTCCGCATCAGCGGCATCAATCACAAGATGGGCAACCGCGGCACCGTCAACACGGTCCCCGTACTGGGTGACGGCGCCCCCTGCGTCGGTGAGTTGCTGGGCGCCCCCGGAAAAGGCCTGGCCGGCATGTTCCACATGATGAACGAGGCCCGCATCGGAGTGGGCATGGCTGCTGCCCAAACCGGCTGGTTTGGCTACCGCTACGCCCTGGATTATGCGAAAAACCGGCCCCAGGGTCGCGCGGTGGATGAACGGGACCCCGCCACCCCTCAGCTACCGATCATCGAACACACGGATGTACGTCGCATGCTGCTGGCGCAGAAGGCGCTGACCGAAGGGGCCATGGCGCTTTGCTTTTACGCCGCGGAACTGGTGGACCGCAAGGCCCTGGCCACTTCCGCCGATGAAGCCGCCGCCACGGAAGAGCTCCTGGCAGTGCTGACGCCCATCGTCAAGACCTGGCCTTCCGTCTGGGGAACACACGCAAACTACCTGGCCATCCAGGTGCTCGGGGGCTACGGCTACACGCGGGAATACCCGCTTGAACGGCTGTACCGCGACAACCGGCTCAACGAAATCCATGAAGGCACAACGGGCATTCAGGGCCTGGATCTTCTCGGCCGCAAGGTCCTGCAAAACCAGGGCGCGGGGCTCATCGCACTGAACCGGGAGTTCGAGGCCACCATCCGCGAAGCGGCCACGCATCCGGAACTGGCCGAGTTTGCGACAAGCCTCGCAAGTGCTGCCCAACAACTCGGTGCCGTCACGCAGAAACTGGCTGCC